>JAFADB010000220.1 GCA_023425225.1 Pseudomonadota bacterium | reverse complement strand
GTGGACTTCTACGCCGCCGCGCGGCGCCTGACCCGCGAACACGGCAGCCTGTTCCTGGTCGATTCGATCCAGGCCGGCCTGCGCGCGCAGGGCGTGCTGTCGATCGTCGACTACCCCGGTTTCGAGGACCAGGACGCGCCGGACATGGAGACCTATTCCAAGGCGCTCAACGCCGCGCAGTTCCCGCTGTCGGTGCTGGCGCTGGACGAACGCGCTGCCGGGCTGTACCGCAAAGGCGTGTACGGCAACACCATGACCTCCAACCCGCGCGCGCTGGACGTGGCCTGCGCCACGCTGTCCCTGCTGACGCCGCAGCTGCGCGAGAACATCCGCGCCCGCGGCGAGCAGGCGGTGCGCAAGCTGGAAACGCTGAAGAAGGAGCTGGGTGGGCTGATCACCGGCGTGCAGGGCACCGGGCTGCTGTTCTCCTGCGAGCTGGCGCCGCAGTTCAAGTGCTACGGCGCCGGCTCGACCGAGGAATGGCTGCGTCGGCACGGCCTGAATGTGATCCACGGCGGCGCCAACTCGCTGCGCTTCACCCCGCACTTCGCCATCGACGAGGCCGAGCTGGACCTGCTGGTCGGCCTGGTCGGCCGGGCGCTGCGCGAGGGTCCGCGGCGGGAACAGGCCGCGGCGGCGTAGGCGCCTAGGGCGGAGCTCGCTCCGCTGTGGCCTTGCCGGGGAAAGCAGCGGGGCAAGCTCCGCTCTAGCGGGTCTCGCCCTGCCGCTCGCCGAACCTCTGCAGCGCCTCGCCGATCAGCCGCCGGGCCTCGGCCGCATCGCCCCAGCCGTGCAGCTCGACCGGGTTGCGCCCCTTCGGCAGGTCCTTGTAGACGCGGAAGAACGCCTCGATGCGGTCGCGCTCGACCGGCGGCAGGTCGCCCATGTCGCGGATGCCCGCATAGCTGGGATCGACCTTGTCGGTGGGCACACCGACGATCTTCTCGTCGTGCTCGCCACCGTCGATCATCCGCAGCACCCCGATCGGGCGGAAGCGGATCAGCACGCCCGGATGCAGCGGCTCGCGCGTGAGCACCAGCGCGTCGAGCGGGTCGCCATCGCCGGCCAGCGTGCGCGGCATCGAGCCGTAGTTGGCCGGGTACGCCACCGGCATCGACTGGAAGCGGTCGACGAACACCAGCCCGTCCTCGCCGATCTCGTACTTGGTGAAGCTGCCGGCGGGGATCTCCACCGCCAGGTTCACCTCTTCCGGCGCGGTCGCGGGCTGCGCGGCCAGGAACGGGTGGCGGATGTGGTCATCGGCTTGCGCCGCTGCCGCGGCCAGCAGCAGGCCCAGCAGCAACGGGCGGATCGTTCGTTTCCCGGTCATGGAATTTCCTCGCAAACCACTCTGTGTGGGTCCGGATCCGTCATTTCCGCTAAGCGGGACTCGGCGCCGGGCTGTGGTGCATCGGGAAGCTCCCTTCTCCCGCTTGCGGGGGAAGGTGCCCGAAGGGCGGATGGGGGCCTGCCTGAAGCATGGGAAAGCCACAGCAAAAGCTCCCCCCATCCGGCGCTGCGCGCCACCTTCCCCCGCAAGCGGGAGAAGGGAAGCGGCCTGTCCGCCATCGAAGACATCCCCGGGAGCCGCCGCCATCCGCAGCCACCGCAGCGGATTCCCGATCACTCCCAGCAGCGGTCCGCCCTGCCCTTCGGCGAGACCGGCCGTGCGCAGTCGCGCGGGGCGATGCGGCCGTCCTCGTGCTCGACCAGGCGCTTGCCGGCGCCGTCGCGCACCAGCTCGAAGGCGTCGTACAGCCGCCCGGTGGCGGTGCGCGACTCGTAGGCCAGCCGCTGCGGGTCGATCCGCAGCACCTGGTACAGCTGGGTGTCCTCGGCCACCGGCTTCATCGTCCGCCGCGCATGCTCCGAGAGCCGGTACTGCTTGGGCCCGGCCACCGAGACCACGAACACCGGCGTCGCCGCCCCGCCGGCGTCGCCGCGGCGGCCGTAGGTGTGGTCGTGCCCCTGCAGCACCAGGTCCACCTTGTGCCGGCGGATCACCGGCAGCACCTGCTCGACCAGCTTGGCGTTCTCGCGCGCAGCGTTGGGCGAATAGAACGGCTGGTGCACCATCACGATCGACCACGGGTGCGGATTGTCGGCCAGCACCTGGTCCAGCCACGCCGCCTGCGCCGCACCGGTGCCCAGGTCCAGCACCGAGGTGCCATCGAGCACGGCGATACGCACGCCCTGGTAGTCGAACCAGTAGCTGGTGCTCTCCGCCGCCGGCGCGCCGTTGCGCGGCAGCGCGAACGTCGCAGGCCAGTGCCGGCCGAGCACGCGGCGCTCCTGCGGGGTGTCCTCGAACTCCTCGAAGTACTCGTGGTTGCCCGCCGCCGGCGCCACCGCGGTGCCTTCCAGCAGCCAGCGTCCGGCCTCGAACCATTCGCCCCACTCGTTGTCGTCGACGCCGTCGCCACCGCTGACCAGGTCGCCAGCGAACAGCGCCAAGCGCGCGTCCGGCGTGCTGTGCCAGGCCTGGCGGATCACCCGCGAGACATGGCTGAGGTTCTTGTTCTGGGTGTCGCCGAAGTACAGCAGGGTCAGCGGCGCACCGGCCGCGGCGGCAGTGCGGAAGTGGGTCCACGCGCCCCAGGTATCCGCGCCCTGCACGCGGTAGGCGTACAGCGTGTCCGGCTGCAGCCCGTCGATGTCAGCGCGGTGGTGGTGCGAGAGGCCGTTCTCGCTCTCCAGCACGGTGGTCACGGCGACGATGCGGCGCGGCGTGCCCAGGTCGGGCGAGTCGCCGGCCACCACCAGTTCCAGCAGCGGCTTCTCGACCGAGGCGTCGGTGCGCCACATCACCGCGAAGCCGTGCGCGGCGTCCTGCGCCGGCGAGGCGACGATGCGGTCCGGAAAGCCGCTGGCGGCATAGTGCCGGCTTGCCGCGGGCACCTGGGTGTTGGGCTCGGCAGCCGGCGCGGCAGTGGCGAGCGCCGATGCCAACGCCAGCAGCAGCGCCCCGCCCCATCCCGTGGACTGCCTGCGCCTCACTGCGCGCACTCCTTCAGCGTCAGTGCCGCAGCCACGTCGCGCCAGTCGAACGCCGCCACCGCCTGGTCGTCGTGCAGCGCGTAGAACACGCCCTGCGGGAAGCGTGCGTCGCCATGCATGTCCAGCCACACGCCGTCGGTGTTGGCGGTGACCTTGCCGGCGAACGCGCCGACGTGCTCCAGCGTCCGTCGGTCGAACACGTGGAACAGGCTGCGGTCCTTGAACTGGTCGGTGCCGATCCAGTAGCCGCTACCGTCTGCGCAGGCCTGCAGCGCGATGCCCTCGGCCTGCGCCTTGTACAGGTCGGCGCCGATGTCGCGGCCGCGGTACTGGCCGTCGGCCAGGCCGTACTCGCGCAGCCGGGTACCGACCGCGGTGTCTTCCTCGGCCAGCAGCAGGCGGTCGTGCGCGGGATCGCCGAACACCGACTCGGCGATGCGGATCGCGCCCGCCTCGCCGGTGTCGCCGAAGCTCTGCAGCAGCCGCGCGCTCCAGGTCCCGCCCTGCTCCTGCAACTGGTAGCGGCGGAAGCGGTGGCCGAGGTCGGCCAGCGGCGGCACCGTTTCCTCGTCGGCGCCGAGCATGTAGTTGTCGCTGACGACGACCTCGATGCCGCCGTCCTTCTCGCGCGCCCACAATCCGTAGGGCTTGGCCAGGTCCTCCGCGCCGAACGTCAGTAGTGATTCGAATCCCGGCAGCGCGAACATCTGCACCCGATGGTTGTCGCGCTCCACCACCAGCACCTTGTCGCCGACCACGGCGATGCCGTTGGGCCGGTCCAGCTGCCCGGGCGCGCTGCCCTTGCCGCCGACCGTGCGCAGGCGCTGGCCGCTGTCGCCGTCGAACACCACCAGCTCGCCGGTCCTCTTGGCGGTGGTGATGACCCAGCGCTTGCCGTCCGGCGCGATCCAGCTCGCCGGCGAGTCGAGGTTGTCGGCCGGGCTCGCGGCGGTGACGAAGGCCTCGGCCACCACCTCGTGCGGGACCCGGGCCTCGCTCAGCAGCGGGTCCTTCCCGGCCTGCTCGTCCGGTTCGCGGTCGGCGGTCGCCGGCACGGCAGCGCATCCGGCCAGCAACCAGGCGGTGGTCAGGACAACGCACCCCAGCTTCATCTGTTTCTCCTCATCCCGGCCAACCGGCGTAGGCCCACGAATCTATGAACGAATTGCTGCAGTTTGTTTACACCGCCTGCCGCACGGCGCCTGCGCAAGCCACGACGGGCGCCGCGCCGGGCGGGGTTTCATGCCGCTGAAATATTCGTGAAGGAGGATTTAACGCGGTCGTACGCGGCCATCCTTCCTCCGCTGACGAAATATCCCCTGCCATGAACCCGAAGCTTTCCGCCATCACCGCCGCGATAGCCGCCGTGCTCATCCTGTCCCTGCCGCAACAGGCGTCGGCCCAGCAATCGGCACCCACCATCGTCGAGGCGGGCGCGGCCGGCACCATCGTCGGCCGGGTGAAGGAGGCCACGCGCGGCGTGTACCTGGATGGCGCGCGGATCACGGTGGACGGCACCCAGGTCGCCAGCGAACGCGACGGCAGCTTCCGCATCGTCGGCCTGACGCCGGGGCGCCACCGCCTGGTGGTGGACTACATCGGCTATCAGCCGCAGGAAGTCGAGGTCGAAATAGGCGCCGAACGCGGCCTGCAGGTGGACGTCACCCTGCACAGCAGCGTGGCCACCGCCGGCGCGACCGACCTGGACCGCGTCGACGTGCGCGCCACCCGCGACGCGCAGGCGATGGCGCTGAACCAGCAGCGCACGTCGACCAACTACGTCAACGTCGTCTCCGCCGACCTGCTGGGCCAGTTCCCCGACAACAACATCGCCGAATCGACCCAGCGCATGCCCGGCGTGTCGATCGAGCGCGACCAGGGCGAGGGCCGCTACGTGACCGTGCGTGGCGCCCCCAAGGAATACACCACCGTCACCATCGACGGCGTGCAGCTGGCCAATCCCGATTCGGCCAGCCGCGGCGTGGAACTGGACACCATCCCCTCCGACGTGATCTCCGCGCTGGAAGTGACCAAGGCGATCACCCCGGACATGGACGGCGATGCCATCGCCGGCAACATCAACATCCGCACCCAGAGCGCGCTCGACCGCGACGGCCTGACCCTGCGCGCCTCGGCCGGCGCCGGGCGCTACGAACTGGGCAACGGCGACAACGCGCGCTACAACGCCACCCTCGGCAACCGCTTCGGCGCCGACAGGAACATCGGCGTGCTGGTGTCGGCCTCCTACAGCAAGCAGGGGCGGTTCACCGACAACGTCGAGACCACCTACGTGAAGGGCGACGATGGCCGCATCCTGCCCACCGAGGTGCAGATCAAGGACTACGAGGGCACCCGCACCCGCACCGGCGTCACCGGCCGCTTCGACTTCCGCATCGACCCCGGCAACCTGCTCTACTTCGTCGCCTCCGACGCGCGCTTCAAGGACCACGAGTTCCGCGACAACCTGATCCTCGCCCTGGACCAGCACAGCGACGACTCGACCGAGACCGCCGGCACCGCCCGCGCCACCTTCGACAAGGAACTGCGCGAGCGTACCTACGACAAGAACATCCGCACCTTCAATCTCGGCGGCGAGCACTTCGTCGGCGACGACTGGAAGCTGGAATGGCAGGCCTCGCGCAGCAAGGCCACCAAGGAGACCGATCCGCGCAAGCAGTACATCTTCCGCTCCAGCGTGCGCCCGCGGCTGGCCTACGACTACAGCAACTCCGACTACCCCGTGTGGACCATCCTCGGCCGCGACGACGCCCCGGCCACCGGTGTCAATCTGCCGGAGGACTGGTTCGCGTTCCGCCGTCTCAACGACCGCTACGAGTACGGCGAGGAGAAGGAGACCGGCCTGCGCTTCGACGCCGAACGCCAGCAGGGCTTCCTCGGCGACAGCGGCAGCGTCAAGTTCGGCCTGCGCGCGCGCCTGCGCGACAAGTCCTACGACAGCGAGTACTACCGCAACGGCTCGGCCGACGACTTCGCGGCGCTCGGCCTGAGCATGTCCGACCTGCTGTGCGATTCGGTGTCCAACAACTTCGGCTACTTCCTCACCGGGCGCCGCTTCTGCCGCGACATCTTCGCGAACCACGCCTCGACCCTGACCAGCGGCGACAACTATCTGCGCCTGATCGCCGATTCGCTGACCGCCGACTACACCGCCAAGGAGAACGTCTACGCCAGCTACTTCCGCCTGGACGCGAACTGGGACGCGCTGACGATGGTCGCCGGCCTGCGCTACGAGCGTACCCATACCGAGGGCAACGCCGCGCAGTACAACGAGGACACCGACGAGGTCACGCCGCTGCACGCCAGCCGCGACTACGGCCACCTGCTGCCCAGCCTGCACTTCCGCTACGACGTCGGCGAGAACGGCGTGCTGCGCGCGTCCTATTCGACCGCGCTCAACCGCCCGGACTTCATGCACACCGCGCCGTACCGCATCCTCGGCGAATCGGAGACTTCCGACGTCGAGGAAGGCAATCCCAACGTCAAGGCGGCCTACGCGCACAACCTGGACCTGTCCTACGAGCAGTACCTGCGCCCGCTCGGCCTGGTCTCGGCCGCCGCGTTCTACAAGCGCATCAACGATCCGCTGTTCGTCGCCAGCCACCGGGAAGACGCGGGCGACGGCCTGACCCGCCAGGTGACCCGTCCCGAGAACGGCGACAAGGGACGGATCTACGGCCTCGAACTGGCCTGGCAGCAGACCTTCGACTCGCTCCCGGCCCCGTTCGACGGCCTCGGCGTGTACAGCAACTACACCTATGCCAAGTCGAAGGCCGAACTCCCCTTCGGCCTCGGAACGACCGAACTGCCGGGCACCTCGCGCACCAACTACAACATCGCCCTGACCTACGACAAGTACGGATTGAATGCGCGACTGGCCTACAACTACCGCTCCAAGTTCATCCAGGCATTCGACATCGATGCGCCTGAGCTGAATGTCTACTGGGACGGGCGCGCCAGCCTCGACTTCTCGGCCAGCTACGCATTGACCAAGCAATGGCGCCTGTTCGGCGAGGTCAACAACATCAACGACAACAAGCAGGTGCGTTTCCAGGGCATGCGCAACCGCGTGCTGGAAATGGAGGCCTTCGGCCGCTCCTGGCTGGCCGGCGTGCGCTACGAGTTCTGAGCGCCGCATCGAGGCAACCGCGGGAAGCCGGCCTTGCGCCGGCTTTCTCGTTTCCGAGCTTTGATGCAGACTCCCGGCATCGCCACCGGAAACCGTCCATGAAGATCGTCGAAGTCTCCCATCCGCTCGTCCGCCACAAGATCGGCCTGCTGCGCGATGCCTCGCTCAGCACCAAGAACTTCCGCGAACTGGTCACCGAGCTGGGCACGCTGCTGGCCTACGAGGCCACCAGCGATCTGGAGACGGAGACCTACACCCAGCAGGGCTGGGCCGGACCGGTGCGGGTCGAGCGCATCGCCGGCGCCAAGATCACCCTGGTGCCGATCCTGCGTGCCGGCCTGGGCATGCTGCCGGGCGTGCTGGCGCTGATCCCCGCCGCGCGGGTGAGTGTGGTCGGGCTGCAGCGCGACGAGGAAACGCTGCAGCCGGTGCCCTACTTCGAGCGCCTCACCGGCCGGCTGGAGGAGCGCGAGGCGCTGATCCTGGACCCGATGCTGGCCACTGGCGGCACCCTGATCGCCACCATCGGCATGCTCAAGCGCGCCGGCGCGCGGCGCATCAAGGGCATCTTCCTGGTCGCCGCGCCGGAAGGCCTGCTCGCCGTGGAGGCCGCGCATCCGGACGTGGAGATCTACACCGCCGCCATCGACCAGCGCCTCAACGAGCGTGGCTACATCCTGCCCGGCCTGGGCGATGCCGGCGACCGCATCTTCGGTACCCGGCTGGAATAGTCCGGCAGCGGCCGGCGACGCGCGTCAGCCGGCCAAGGGCCTGGCGGCCAGCGCCTCCACCTCGTGCGTGGTGCCATAGCGCCCCCTGTCGTCCACGGTCAGCTGCGCCAGTGCGCACCCCGGATCGTGGGTGAAGAACAGATGGACGTCGCGCTGCAGCTTGTCCTGCAGGAACGCGCGCTTCTCGTCGATCAGCAGCTCGGCGTTGCGGTCGTAGCCCATGGTGATCGGCACGTGCACCCAAGGCCGTCCCGGCACCAGGTCGGCGCAGAACGCCACGCCGCCGCGCGCGCGGCCGTCCACCCGCTCCGGCCCGGTGATCTCGGCCAGCATCAGTCCCGGCGTGTGGCCGTCGCTGAACTCGAAGCGCACCGCCTCGCCCAGCGTGGTCGAGTACTCGCCGTGCACCAGTTCCAGCCGGCCGCTGGCCTCGAGCAGGCCCGGCAGCTCCGGGATGAAACTGGCGCGGTCGCGCGCATGCGGGTGCAGCGCCCGCTGCCAGTGCGCCGCACCGACCAGGAAGGTGGCATTGGGAAACAGCAGCCGCGGCGGCTGCCCGTCCTGCCAGGGCGCCAGCAGCCCGCCGGCGTGGTCGAAGTGCAGGTGGCTGAGCACCACCACGTCGATGTCCTCGTGCGAGAAGCCGGCCTGCCGCAGCGAATCCAGCAGCACGTGCCGGTCTTCCTGCACGCCGTAGCGCTGGCGCAGCCGGGGCTCGAAGAAGCTGCCGATGCCGGTCTCGAACAGCACCGTCCTGCCGGCCAGCGGCGATGCCAGCAGCGCCCGGCAGGCCAGCCCGATGCGGTTGCCGTCGTCCGGCGCGGCCCACTGCTGCCACATCGCCTTGGGCGCGTTGCCGAACATCGCGCCGCCATCGAGTTTCTGCGAATTGCCCAGCACCGACCACAGTTTCATGTCGCGGGCCCTCCCAGGCCGTCACGCTGCGGGGCGCGCCCGCCATCGCGGGCGCACCCGGGACGGCTTACGGAGCCGGTGCCGCCAGCATCACCTCGGCCTTGCCGACGGGATTGCGCGGGTCGCTGCCGCCGCTGAGGGTGTTGGTGGCGCGGTCCCACTCCACCGTCTGCAGGTTGCCCCAGACATGGCTGGAGCCGCGGCCGCCCTCGGCCTCGTCGCCGGGCAGCTTGAGTGCATGGCCCATGGCCTGCAGGCCGCGCACTGTCTCCGGGTCGAAGGCGCCGCTCTCGGCCTCGATCACGTCCGGCAGCCACTGGTGGTGGTAGCGCGGCAGCGCGGCCACCTGCTGCGCGCTCAGGCCGTCGTCGTAGCCGAGGATGCCCAGCAGCACCATGGTGATGATGCGGCTGCCGCCGGGGGTGCCCAGCACCGCGACCTTGTCGGCCGACTCCATGAAGGTCGGCGTCATCGAGCTGAGCGGGCGCTTGCCCGGCTTGGGCGCGTTGGCCTCGTAGCCCATCACGCCGAAGGCGTTGGGCGTGCCCGGCTTGAGCGCGAAGTCGTCCATCTCGTTGTTGAGCAGCACGCCGGTGCCGCGGGGGATCAGCCCCGAGCCGTACAGCAGGTTGACCGTCTGGGTGGCGGCGACGCGGTTGCCCTGCTGGTCGATGATCGAGAAGTGGGTGGTCTCGTCGTCCTCCAGCGGCGTCGGGTTGCCCGACAGCAGGTCGCTGGGTGTGGCCTTGTCCGGATTGATGGTCGAACGCAGGCCCAGCGCATAGTCCTTGCTCAGCAGCACCCGCTGCGGGACCTGGGTGAAGTCCGGATCGCCGAGGAAGAAGGTGCGGTCGCGATAGGCGCGGCGCATGGCCTCCACCACCAGGTGGGTGCGGTGGGCGGGATCGAGCGTCTTGAGGTCCCAGCCTTCCAGGATCTGCAGCATTTCCGCCAGGGCGATGCCGCCGGAGGACGTCGGCGGCGCGGTGGTGATCTTCCAGCCGCGGTAGTTGAACTCGATCGGCGTGCGCGACTTGACCTGGTAGCCGGCCAGTTCCCCGGCGGTCCAGCGCCCGCCGGCGGCCTTCACCCCGGCCAGCAGCTTCTTCGCCGTCTCGCCCTTGTAGAAGCCGTCATGGCCCTTGTCGGCCAGCAATTGCAGGGTGTGCGCCAGCTCCGGCTGCTTGAAGATGTCGCCCTCGGCGATCGGCTTGCCATTGCGCAGGTAGACCTCGCGGGTACCGGGATAGCGCTCCATCACCTCGCGCCGCGACTGGTAGCCGCGGGCCATGCGCGCATACACCGGGAAGCCCTCGCTGGCGACCCGGATCGCCGGCGCCAGCGACTGCTTCAGCGGCAGCCTGCCGTGCTTGTCGGCCAGCTCCACCAGCGCTGCCGGCAGCCCCGGGATGGCGGCCGACCATGGTCCGTTGACCGAGCGGTCGCGGTCCAGGTCGCCGTTCTTGTCGAGGAACTGGTCGGGCGTGGCCGAGGCCGGCGCGTACTCGCGCGCGTCCAGGAATACGTCCTGCCCGCTGCTGGCGTCGTGCAGCAGGAAGAAGCCGCCGCCGCCCAGACCCGAGCTGATCGGTTCGACCACCGACAACGTGGACGACACCGCCACCGCGGCATCGAAGGCGTTGCCGCCCTGGGTCAGGATCTCCATCCCCGCCTTCGTCGCCAGCTCGTGGCCGCTGGCGATGGCGGCGCCGGGCGGATGTGCCGCTGGCGCCTGCGGGTCGGCCGCGGCCTGGGCCAGCGGCACCCACAGCAGGACCACCAGCAGGAAGAACCGGGAAAGCGGCATGCGCGACGGTTTTTTCATTGGGCCGAAGGCTCCTGTTCGTACAGTTCGGGATGATCGTGCTGCAAGCGGCGCAGCTTGGCCAGCAGGGCCTCGTGGTCTTCCGGGTGTGCCGGATCGGGGTCGATGCACTCGACCGGACACACCACCACGCACTGCGGTTCGTCGAAGTGCCCCACGCACTCGGTGCAACGGGCCGGATCGATCAGGTAGATCGTCTCGCCCATGGAGATGGCATGGTTGGGACAAGCCGGCTCGCAGACATCGCAGTTGACGCACAGCTCGTTGATCTTGAGGGACATTTCGTTAACCGGGGGACCTTCGGCCCGCTGCATGGATCGGAAGCGCCGGCGGCCACGTATGCGAGGCGTAATCCCGCGCGGGCGCGGTTGCGGATACGGTCCCTGCTCCGGCTGTCCGCACGCATGCGTGGGCACTGGCGTGTGTCGAGCTTACCGCGAAGCGGATCATCCCGCCTGTGCGGGCGTTGTCCTGGCAGGACCGATTGCTTCGCCACGAAGGCGGGATCGCCGGTGGCCGCGTCGTGGAGCCGGGTTTGCACGGCTGCGGCGGTGCCGGGAATGCTTCGGCCAAGCGGGCTCGGGGCTACGACAGGGTGTGTTCCCGCCCGCCTCTGCAAGATTTCCGTATCGGGACCACGGCGGGGAGGCATCTGCCGGCATCAGGAGTGAGGTGACGCAACGGCCTGGAGCGTGGCTGCGCTGCGGCCACGCTCGATCCTGGCGCAGGGCACTGGATCCCCGCCTGCGCGGGGATGACGCAATGGCAAAGGCGTGGCCGCGCTGCGGCCTCGCTCGATCCCGGCGCAAGGCGCTGGATCCCCGCCTGCGCGGGGATGACGCTAATGGCAAGGGCGTGGCCGCGTTGCGGCCTCGCTCGATCCCGGCGCAAGGCACTGGATCCCCGACTGCGCGGGGATGACGCTAATGGCAAGGGCGTGGCCGCATTGCGGTCACGCTCGATCCCGGCACAAGGCACTGGATCCCCGCCTGCGCGGGGATGACGCAATGGCAAAGGCGTGGCCGCGCGTTGCGGCCACGCGCCATTGCGTCACTTGGCTTCGACGAAGACGTACTCGGCGCCGGTGGGCTGGACCACCGTCTGCACGCGGGCGTTGTCGGCGGCGTCGCCGATGAACACCACGCGCACGCCCTTCATCGAATCGGCCTGCACGTCCTTGAACACCGCGGTGATCATGTCGGCCATCTTGGCCGAGGCCGAGGAGCCGAACGCCAGCAGGTTGCCCGGCTGGATGCCGCGGCCGACGGCGGTGGTGGCGCTTTCGACCTGGCGCCCGTACTTGGCCTCGAATTCCGGGTCCGATTCCGGCGGCAGGTAGTACAGGAACGGATTGTTGGTGATGTTGCCCATGTTCTGGCTCACCACCGCCTGCAGGTACTGCTTCCAGCCGGCATCGTCGTCCTTGGCCGGGACGGTGAGCGCAGGCTGCGCGTCGGCGACCGGCGCGGCCTCCTGCTTCTTGCAGGCGGCCAGCGACAGGGTGGCCATGGCGGCGATCAGGATCAAACGCATGCTGTTTTTCATGGGACGTCTCTCTGTTGAATCGGTGGGTGCGAAACGGGGGAGTCGGGTCATTGCGGCGGGCGGGCTTCGCGCGCCTGGCGCAGCGCCTCGACCACCAGCGGTGGCACGAAGCCGGATACGTCGCCGCCCAGCCGGGCGATCTCGCGCACGAGCGAGGACGAGATGAAGCTGTAGGGTTCGGCCGGGGTCAGGAACAGCGTCTCGACCTCGGGGATCAGGTGGCGGTTCATGCTGGCCATCTGGAACTCGTACTCGAAGTCGGACACCGCGCGCAGCCCGCGCAGCAGCACCCCGCCACCGGCGTCGCGGACGAAGTGCGCCAGCAGGGTGTCGAACCCGCGCACTTCCACGTTGTCGTGCCGCGCGAGCGCCTTGCGTGCCAGCGACACGCGCAGCTCCAGCGGCAGCGTCGGCCCCTTCGACGGGCTCTGCGCCACGCCGACGACGATCCGTTCGAACAGCGGCGCCGCACGATTGACCAGATCAATGTGACCGTTGGTGATCGGGTCGAAGGTACCCGGATAGACGGCAATGCGTTTGTTGGCCACGGGGTAAGGCGCAGGCTCGGGTGAATTGCCCGGATTGTAGCAGCGCGCCGCGGTGCGCAAGGCGTCCGGCCACGGCAACCGCGCAATCCGCGAGGAGGCGCAATCCCCGCCGCGCCCGACCCGTCAGGGATTGCGCGCCAGCCAGCGGCGGGCCATGCGACCGAGCGACGCATCGCCGCCCCGCTCCGCGGCGATCTCGGTCACCGGTCGCCATGCCAGGTCCAGCGATTCCTCGCCGACCACGTAGTCCTCGCCGCCGCGCGCGTGCACCACGTAGCGCACGTCGTAATGCCAGTGTCCCGGCACGCCCTTGCGTTCCGGGATCCAGTGGCGGTCCAGGTCGAAGATCCGCTCCGCCTCAACCTCCAGGCCGGCCAGGCCCGATTCCTCGGTCGCCTCCTTGCCGGCGACCCGCGCCAGGTCGCGGTCGCCATCGGCGTGGCCGCCCAGCTGCAGCCACAGCCCGAGCTTGCGATGGTGGGTCAGCAGCACGCGCTGGCCATCGCCGCTGACCAGCCAGGCGCTGCCGGTGAAGTGCCCCTGCAGCCGCTCGCGCACGAACGGATCGGCCGGATCCCGCAGCAGGTCGAGGAACTGGTCCGCCACCGCGGCCTGGTCGGGATGGTCGCTGCGGAAATGTTGCAACTGGCTTTGCAGGGGGACGCTGTCGGTCCGCATGGGACGAATCCGGGGTAGGCTGCGGGGCGTCGGACCATTGTCCATGGTTCCGCCGGTATCGGCACTCCCCACGATCGTGCATGCGCCGCACCAACACGGAGCATGACTTTCGACTGCTTGTGCATGTTGCATGGCGTTTGGCAGAGTTAGCCGCTTGCACGTCCATGGACGGGGGTCCGCGGACGGACCCTTCTCTTCTTCATCCACCGCAACGGATGGCTCAACCGGGAACCCCAATGTCCAAAGGTCTATTCATCGTCAAGCCGATCCAGCCGGCTGGCCATGTCGATGCAGGCGAGCCTGTCGAAGGCAGCCTGCAGGGCGAGTCCACGCTCAAGCGCAGCCTCACCGCGCGGCAGCTGCTGTTGCTGGGCATCGGTGCGGTGATCGGCGCCGGCATCTTCGTGCTCAGCGGCCACGCCGCCGCCGAGCACGCCGGCCCGGCGGTGGTGCTCAGCTACGTGATCGCCGGCGTGGCCTGCGCGCTGGCCGGACTGTGCTACGCCGAATTCTCGGCGATGCTGCCGGTGTCCGGCTCGGCCTATTCGTACTCGTACGCGACGCTGGGCGAGCTGGTGGCCTGGTTCATCGGCTGGAACCTGGTGCTGGAATACCTGTTCGCCGCCTCCACCGTGGCGGTGGGCTGGTCCGGCTACTTCAACAGCCTGCTGACCTCGCTCGGCATCGGCCTGCCGGTCTCGCTGGCCAGCGCCCCGTTCAACGTGCTCGACGGCTCGATCTCCTACACCGGCGGGCTGATCAACCTGCCGGCGGTGGCCATCGTCGCGGCGATCAGCGGGCTGTGCTACGTCGGCATCACCCAGTCGGCCTGGGTCAACTCGGTGATCGTGGCGATCAAGATCACCGTGATCGCGCTGTTCGTCGCCTTCGCCGCCCGCTATGTCGATCCGTCGAACTGGGTGCCGTTCGTGCCCGAGCCGCAGGGCGACGGCCGCTTCGGCTGGGAAGGCGTGATCCGCGCCGCCACGGTGGTGTTCTTCTCCTACATCGGTTTTGACGCGGTCTCCACCGCCGCCGGCGAAGCCAAGAACCCGCAGCGCGACATGCCCATCGGCATCCTCGGCTCGCTGGCGATCTGCACCGTGGTGTACATCCTGGTCTCCGGCGTGCTGACCGGCCTGCTGCCGTACTGGCAGCTGTCCACGCCCAAGCCGGTGGCCACCGCGCTGGAGGCCTACCCCGCGCTGGCCTGGCTCAAGCACATCGTCGAGATAGGTGCCATCGCCGGCCTGAGCTCGGTGATCCTGGTGATGCTGATGGGCCAGTCGCGCATCTTCTACACCATGTCCAACGACGGCCTGATCCCGCGCATGTTCGGCAAGGTGCATCCGCGCTTCCAGACCCCGTACCTGAGCACGGTGGCGGTCGGCGTGGTCGCCTCGCTGCTTGCCGGCTTCCTGCCGATCGGCCTGCTGGGCGAGCTGGTGTCGATGGGCACGCTGCTGGCCTTCGCCACCGTGTGCATCGGCGTGCTGGTGCTGCGCCATACCCGCCCCGAGTTGCCGCGCCCGTTCCGGGTGCCTGCGGTATGGGTGATCGCGGTGCTGGGCGCGGCCTCGTGCCTGTACCTGTTCTGGGGCGCGTTCAAGGACCACTGGGACCTGTTCCTCGGATGGACGCTGATCGGAATGGTCGTCTACTTCGTCTACGGCTACCGCCACAGCCGCCTGCGCCGCAAGGCCTGATGCCCGGACCCGCCGGCTCCGCCGGCGGGCCTGTCCCCTCTTCCCCCTCCTTCCGGGCAACGCCATGCTGCGACGACTTCTGGCCACCAAGCACCCCCTTGCCGTCAACCGCGACGCGGGGGCGCTGGAACTGGTGCGCACCCTGGGGCCATGGGGCCTGACCGCGCTGGGCATCGGCGCGGTGATCGGCGGTGGCATCTTCGTCATCACCGGCCAGGCCGCGGCCAACCACGCCGGTCCGGCGATCATGCTGTCGTTCGTGCTCGCGGCGGTCTGTTGCGCGTTCTGCGCGCTGGCCTATGCCGAGTTCGCCTCGCTGGTGCCGGTCTCCGGCAGCGCCTATACCTACACCTACGCCACCTTCGGCGAACTGGCGGCCTGGTTCATCGGCTGGATGCTGGTGCTGGAGTACGGCGTGTCGGCATCGGCGGTGGCGGTGAGCTGGACCGGCTACTTCCTCAGCCTGCTCGACCACTTCAACATCCACCTGCCCGCCGCGCTGGTAAACGCGCCGCTGGATGCGCACCTGCGCCCCACCGGTGCCATCGCCAACCTGCCGGCGGCCGCGATCGTGCTGCTGCTGACCTGGCTGTGCTATGTCGGCATCCGCAAGTCCTCGGCGATGAACATGGCCATGGTGGTGCTCAAGACCGGCCTGATCCTGCTGGTCATCGTCGCCGGCTGGAAGTACGTCGACCCGGGCAACTGGCAGCCGTTCATCCCTGCCAACGAAGGCCCCGGCCGCTACGGCTGGGACGGCGTGCTGCGCGGTGCGGCGATGGTGTTCTTCGCCTACATCGGTTTCGAGGCGGTGTCGGTGGCGGCGCAGGAGTCGCGCCAGCCGCAGCGCGACCTGCCCACCGGCATGCTGTTCTCGCTGCTGATCTGCACCGTGCTCTACATCGCCATGGCCGCGGTCATGACCGGCCTGGTGCCGTACCAGCTGCTGGGCACCGACGAGCCCGTCGTCACCGCTGTGGCGGCCCACCCGGAACTGGGCTGGCTGCGCGTGGTGGTGGAGATCGGCGCGCTGATCGGCCTGTCCTCGGTGGTGCTGGTGATGATCATCGGCCAGCCGCGCATCTTCATGATCATGGCCAACGACGGCCTGCTGCCGCCGGTATTCACCCGGATCCACCCCAGATACCGCACCCCGCACATCAACACGGTGATCACCGGCATCGGCATCGCCCTGCTGGCGGCGCTGTTCCCGCTGGACGTGCTCGGCGAGCTGACCTCGATGGGCACGCTGATCGCCTTCGCCTCGGTCTGCGCCGGCGTGCTGGTGCTGCGCCATACCCAGCCCGACCTGCCGCGTCCGTTCCGCATCCGCGGAGTGTGGTTCGTGTGCCTGGGCGGCGTGCTCAGCTGCCTGGCCCTGCTGTCGGCGATGACCGCGCACAACTGGATGCTGATGGTGTTCTGGACCGCGGCCGGCATGCTGATCTATTTCGGCTACGGCTATCGCCACAGCCACCTGCGCGGCGGCGGTTGAGCGGCCCCCCCCCGCAACCGCAACCGCGTCCGGGCGAATAGAATGTGGCGATGAACGACGCCGCTTCCCTGCCCTACGACCCCGGCCGCCTGCACGTGCTCGCGCAGGACCTGATCCACAACATCCGCGAACTCGCCCAGGCCGGCTGGACGCCGGCCACCAGCAGCAACTTCTCCCGGCGCCTGGACGATGCCCACGCCGCGATCACCGTCTCCGGCCGCGACAAGGGACGGTTGACCGAAGCCGACATCATGGTGGTCGACCTGGACGGCAAGCCGGTCGCCACCGACCTGCGCCCGTCGGCCGAGACGCTGCTGCACACGCAGCTGTACCGGCGCTACCCCGACGTCGGTTGCGTACTGCACACGCACTCGCCGGTGCAGACCATCGCCTCGCGCTACTACGCCGATGCCGGCCACGTGCGCCTGGCCGACTACGAGCTGCTCAAGGCCCTGCGCGGCAACAGCACCCACGAGACCGCGGTCGAGGTGCCGGTGCTGCCCAATACCCAGGACATGACGGTGCTGGCCGCCCAGGTCGAGACATTGCTGGACCGCCAGCCGATGTGGGGCTACCTGATCGAGGGCCATGGCCTGTACGCCTGGGGCCGCGACATGGCCGAGGCACGCCGGCACCTGGAGGCCTTCGAGTTCCTGCTGCACTGCGAACTGGAGCTGGACAAGCTGCGCAGGCCGCGCTGACGACGCCCGCGGCGATTGTTCCACCAGGCGGAACATCAGCGTTCCGATGCCGTAAGCGGGGGTTCCCCTCGGGCTTGCTACCCTTGCCGTCCAGTCCACCTTCACAGCCAATGCCATGAGCCGACTCCGCATCTTCGCCGAAAACGCCCCCGACACGCCGCAGTTCGACAGCCGCGACGGCGCGCAGATCGCCGCCGAGCTGCAGAAGATCGGGGTGACCTTCGAACGCTGGCAGGCCTCGCAGCCGATCGAGCCGGGCGCCACGCCCGAGCAGGTGCTGCAGGCCTATCGCGCCGACATCGACCGGCTGGTCGCCGAGCGCGGCTTCAAGTCGGTGGACGTGGTCAGCATCGCCCCGGACAACCCCAAGCGCGATGAAATGCGCGCCAAGTTCCTGGACGAGCACTTCCACAAGGAGGACGAGGTCCGCTTCTTCGTCGCCGGCTCGGGCCTGTTCACGCTGCACGTGGACGGCAAGGTCTACGAGATCGAATGCGTCAAGGACGACCTGATCGCGGTCCCGGACGGCGCGCTGCACTGGTTCGACATGGGCGCCGAGCCCTACTTCGTCGCCATCCGCTTCTTCACCGAGCCGGACGGCTGGGTCGGCCATTTCACCGGCAGCGACATCGCGCAGAAGTTCCCGCGCTACGAGCCCGACTCCTCCGGCAAGGCCGCCTGACCGCCGCCGCGTCCCATCCTCAAACCAAGCTCCCATGCCCCAGGCCATCCTGACCGACATCGAAGGCACCACCAGCAGCATCTCCTTCGTCAAGGACGTGCTGTTCCCCTATGCACGCCGCGCTCTGCCCGGGTTCGTCGCCGCCCACGGCAACGAGCCGCAGGTGCGCCGCTGGCTGGACGCCGTAGCCGCCGAGAACGGCGGCATCTGCACGGACGAGGTGATCGTCGAGACGCTGCAGGGCTGGATCGACCAGGATCGCAAGCACACCGCGCTCAAGGCACTGCAGGGCATGGTCTGGGATGCCGGCTACCGCAATGCCGACTTCAGCGCGCACATCTATCCGGACGCCGCCGCGGCGCTGCGCCGCTGGCACCAGGACGGCGTGCCGCTGTACGTGTACTCGTCCGGCTCGGTACCGGCGCAGAAGCTGTTCTTCGGCCACAGCGATGCCGGCGACCTGACCGGACTGTTCTCGGACTGGTTCGACACCGAGGTCGGCGGCAAGCGCGAAAGCGCCAGCTATGCCCGGATCGCCGAGCACATCGGCCTGCCGGCCGGCGAGATCCTGTTCCTGTCCGACGTGGTCGAGGAACTCGATGCCGCGCGCGAGGCCGGCCTGCAGACGGTGCTGGTGGACCGCCAGCAGGACTATCCGCAGCCGCGCATGGGCGATGCCACGCACGGCCATGCACGCGTCGAGAGCTTCGCGCAGATCGTCGACTGACCCGGCATCCCCGGCAATTCCCCGCGCCCCCACGTCGGCAATGCAGTGGCGCACCTGATTCCCCAGCCGCCTCGTGGAGCCGAGCCCGCTCGGCGGGGCTGTACCGGGAACGCCCGAGCCGGGCAAGTTCGGCGCTACCCGGGAGAGCGACGGGGAATGCGCTTGCCTCGCCCCATGCCGCAGGCAGGCAGTTTGGCCCACCAACGCAGGACGACAGACAGCTCCCGGCCTTTCTGAGAAGAGTTCTCATTCCGCCATCGTTTCTGCAGGCTGGCTAGACTCCACGCGCCGCCAGCCCGCCACGAGCCAGCCAGCAGCGCACCGATCCCGCCCGCCAGCTTCCGGCCCGCCAGCCGGGGTCGCCTTCGACGCCTCCCCCGGGAGGCGTTCGCGTTTGTGCGGTCGAGCGCCTCAGCGGTGGCGCTGCTCCAGCACCTGCACTGCATCGGCCAGCGACAGTTCGCGCGAACGCAGCAGCACGATCAGGTGGTACAGCAGGTCGGCCGCCTCGCCCAGCAGTTCCGGATCGTCCTGGTCGACCCCGGCCAATGCTGTCTCCACGCCTTCCTCGCCCACCTTCTGCGCGATGCGGCGGATGCCCTGCTCGAACAGCTCGGTGGTGTAGCTGCCGAAGGGCCGGGTGCGCTCGCGCTCGGCCACCAGCTGGTCGAGCACGCCAAGGAAATTGCCGGGTGCACCCGGGAAGCAGCTGTCGCTCCCGGTGTGGCAGGTCGGACCGCGCGGATGGGCGGTGACCAGCAGCGTGTCGGCATCGCAGTCCACGCGCACGGCCACCACGTCGAGGAAGTGCCCGGAGCTTTCGCCCTTGGTCCACAGACGCTGCTTGCTGCGGCTGTAGAAGGTGACCTTGCCGCTCTCGCGGGTGGCGACCAGCGCCGCCTCGTCCATGTAGCCGAGCATCAGCACGCGCAGCGTGTCCGCGTCCTGCACCACCACCGGCAGCAGGCCGCCGCCCTTGGCCCAGTCCAGGTCCTTCGGTTCCGGCCAGGGCAGGTCCTTTCCGGTGGAGCTTCGTTCAAACATCTCTTACCTCGATCTGCCTGCTGCGCAGGTATTGCTTGAGTTCGGGAATGGCGATCGCGCCGCTGTGGAACACGCTCGCCGCCAGGGCGCCGTCGACGTCGACCTGGTCGAACACGTCGGCGAAGTCCTGCATCATGCCGGCGCCGCCGGAGGCGACCAGCGGCACCTTGCATACCGCGCGCGCCTCGCGCAGCTGGACGATGTCGTAGCCGCGGCGCACGCCGTCGCTGTCCATGCAGTTGAGCACGATCTCGCCCGCGCCCAGGCGCTGCACCTCGACCATCCAGTCCAGCGTGCGCACGCGCAGCGCCTGGGTCTTGTCCGGGTCGCCGGAATAGCGGCGCACGCGCCACTGGCCATCGCCCTCGCGCACCGAGTCCACGCCCACCACCACGCACTGCACGCCGAAGGCCTCGGCCAGCTCGGCCACCAGCTGCGGGCGCTCCAGCGCCGGCGAGTTGATCGAGATCTTGTCGGCGCCGGCATGCAGCACCGCGCGCGCGGTTTCCACGTCGCGGATGCCGCCGGCCACACAGAACGGGATGTCGATCACCCGCGCCACGCGTTCGACCCAGGCGGTGTCCACCGCGCGGCCCTCGGGGCTGGCGCCGATGTCGTAGAACACCAGTTCGTCGGCGCCCTGGTCGCGATAGCGCATCGCCAGCTCGACGATGTCGCCCATGTCCACGTGGTCGCGGAAGCGCACGCCCTTGACCACGCGGCCGTCGCGCACGTCCAGGCACGGGATGATGCGCCGGGTCAGCATGCCAGCGCGTCCTTCAGTTGCAGCCGCCCTTCCAGCAGCGAGCGCCCCAGCACCACGCCGCCACAGCCGGCCGCGCGCGCGGCGCGCACGTCGGACAGGTCGCGCACGCCGCCGGACGCCTGCACCTCCACCCCGGGCAGCAGCTTGCGCAGATGCACGTACAAGTCGAGGTTGGGGCCGGACAGCATGCCGTCGCGGGCGATGTCGGTACACAGCAGGTGCTTCATGCCGGCCTCGGCGTAGCGCGTGGCGAGCGTGTCCAGGTCCAGCCCGGCGGTCTCGGTCCAGCCGTGCACCGGCAGCGTCCAGTGGCCGGTTTCGAGGTCCTGGCGCGTGTCCAGGGCGATGGTGAGGCGGCCGCTGCCGAACTCCTGCAGCCAGCGCAGCACCTGCTCGGCCTCGCGTACCGCCAGCGAGCCGATCACCACCCGCTCGGCCCCGGCCTCGAGGATGCGCGCCACGTCCTCGCGCGAGCGCACGCCGCCGCCGGTCTGCACCGACAGGCCGGTGGTGCGGGCGATGTCCGCCAGCAGCGGCGCCAGCGTGTACCCCCCGGCCTTGGCGGCATCCAGGTCGACCAGGTGCATCCAGCGTGCGCCAGCCTCGGCGAAGGCCTGCGCGCGCGGCAGCGGATCGCTGCCGTAGTGGGTCTCGCGGTCGTAGTCGCCCTGCGCCAGCCGCACCACGCGGCCGTCGCGGATATCCAGTGCGGGATAGACGGTGAAGCTCATGGGGCACCCATCTCAGAATTCGGTCTCGAGGAAGTTGCGCAGGATGCGCGCGCCCGTCTCGCCCGAGCGCTCCGGATGGAATTGCGCGCCGCCGTAGCGGCCATGCTGCACCACCGCCGCGAACAGGCCGCCATGGTCGCAGGCGGATACGGTATCGGCCGACAACGGCGCGGCGTAGCTGTGCACGAAATAGGCGTAGGCCTTCTCCGGCAGGCCGGCGGTCAGCGGCGATTCGCGCAGCGGCAGCAGCTCGTTCCAGCCCATGTGCGGCACGCGGATGCCGACACCGCTGTGCAGGCGCCGCACCGTGCCCGGGATCAGGCCCAGGCAGTCGACATTGCCTTCCTCCGAATCGTCGAACAGCAGCTGCATCCCCAGGCACACGCCCAGCAGCGGCACCTGCAGCTGCCGCAGCGGCTCGACCAGCCCCTGCTCGCGCAGGCGCGCCATCGCATACGGTGCCGCGCCCACGCCGGGCAGGATGACCCGCCCGGCGCCGCGCAGGCCTTCGGCGTCGCGCACCAGCCGCGGCTCCACGCCCAGGCGCTCGAGCGCATAGCGCACCGAGCCCAGGTTGGCGCCTCCGGCATCGATCAGCGCAACATCGGTCATAACGCTCCCTTGGTCGAGGGCAGCGCGCTGCCCTCGCGGCGGATGGCCTGCCGCAGCGCGCGCGCCAGCGACTTGAAGCATGCCTCGACCTTGTGGTGGTCGTTGTCGCCGCGCACGCTCAGGTGCAGGTTCAGGCCGGCAGCATCGCACAGCGAGCGGAAGAAGTGCGGCACCAGCTCGGTGGGCATGTCGCCGACGCGCTCGCGCCTGAACTCGCCCTCGAACACGAAGTACGGCCGCCCGCTGAAGTCCAGCGCGGCGCTGGCGATGGTCTCGTCCATCGGCAGGGTGAAGCCGGCGCAGGGTTCGCCGCCGGCCTCGCGCCAGGGCTCGTCGGCCGGATCGAAGCCGTAGCGGCCGATGCCGCGCTTGTCGCCCAGCGCCTGGCGCAGCGCCTGGCCCAGCGCCAGGCCGGTGTCCTCGATGGTGTGGTGCTCGTCGATGTGCAGGTCGCCATCGGCCTCAATGGCCAGCGCGAAGCCGCCATGCTTGCCGATCTGCTCGAGCATGTGGTCGAAGAACGGCAGCCCAGTGGCGATGCGCGGGTCGGCCACCCGGTCCAGGTCGATATCGACCGAGATCTTCGTCTCCTTGGTATCGCGCTGCACGTGCGCCTTGCGCGGTGCGTCGGCCAGTTCGTGGGCGATGCCCTCCCAGTCCCACTCGCCGCCGAACTGCGGCGTCTTCAGCTGGAAGCCGCGGATGTGCAGGTTGTTGGCGAAGGCGATGTCGGTGGGACGGTCGCCGACCATCGCCGAACGCGCCCAGTCGATCGAACGGTCCTGCAGGTACGGCAGCGCCAGGCCGATGCCCGGCTTGCGCGTGGG
>JAFADB010000200.1 GCA_023425225.1 Pseudomonadota bacterium | reverse complement strand
CCGGACAGCATCACCTGCAGTGGCACCGCTCATGCGCGAAATAGTGAACCCGTCGTCCCCGCGCAGGCGGGGACCCAGCGACTTCAGCGGTGGAATCAACCAGCTACG
Source organism: Pseudomonadota bacterium (assembly GCA_023425225.1). GTDB lineage: Bacteria > Pseudomonadota > Gammaproteobacteria > Xanthomonadales > Xanthomonadaceae > MMGLT7. The sequence continues at coordinate 2,560 of JAFADB010000200.1, read as the reverse complement.
GAATCCACGGCAGCCCCATGTTTCAAGGCAAGGGCAGATTCCCCGCCTGCGCGCATCACGCCGTCACTCCCGCGCGGGCGGAAGCCTATGGACATTGCCTCGATCTTCACGAAAGTCACTGGATCCCCGCGTTCGCGGGGATGACGAGCACAAGGTTCGGCGCGCAGGTCTCGATCCGGAAGTGCCCAGGCACATCGGAAACCTTGTGCCCCAGGCATTTTTCTCTCGGCAACGAAATTCCCCCGCACAGTAGAGACAAGTAATAGACGCGTCCGTGTGGGGACATCAGCCCCACAAGCCATCTGCGACGAAGTTCCCCCGGACCGCGGCCGCTTCAGGCATTGTCGAGCAGGAACCGCGCCTTCTGTCCCTGCGGCAATTCCGGGTGGCCCTCGGCCAGCTGCTGCAGGATCCGCCGCCGTGCATCCTCGTCGAGCCGTGCGCCGTGGGCCAACGCCAAGCGGAACCAGTGGCGCGCCTGCCCGCCCGGCGGCAGCGGCACTTCTCGCAGCAGGGTCTCGGCACCGTGTAACTGCCCCAGTTCGATCCAGCGCGACAACAGCGCCTCGCAGACGTCGGCCGGTACGCCGGCCGCCGCCTGTGGCTGGCGCAACAGCTCGAGCTGTGCCTGCACCTGATCGGCATCGCCGGCCCGCAGCCGCAGCAGATCCATCGCACGCTCGCCCGCATCGCGGCCACCCGCGTTGCTCGCCGCACGGTAGCGCGCCAGCGCGATGTCGAAGTTCTGCGGCCGCTCGGCGGCAAGCTCGGCCAGCAGCGACTCGGCCTGCCGGTTTTCCATCCGTCCCAGATGGCGCCGCGCGCGCTCCCAGCGGTCGTCGATCCGCTGCTGGACCGGTACCTCGGCGATGAACTGCGGACGCACCTGCCGGGTGGCCACCAGTGCCGCGCCGATCAGCGCGCCGCAGATCAGTCCGCCGGCATGGGCATCGAAGCCGATGCCCTGCTTGTCGGTGGCCAGCAGGTTGAACAGCTCCCAGCCCAGCCACGCGGGGAACAGCCAGATCGCCGGCGCGCGGACGTAGTCGAACACCACGCCGACCCAGTAAAAGAAGCGCACCGGCTGTCGCCCCCAGACCACGCAGAAGGCGCCCATCAACGCGGCGATCGCGCCGGATGCACCCAGCCCGCCGCCCTCCTCGCCCCAGCGCCACCACAGGCTGGCGGCGCTCGACCCCATCGCGCCCAGCAGGTACACCGCCAGGAAGCGCCACGGGCCGATGGCACCTTCCAGCAGCACGCCGATCGCCAGCAGGAAGATCATGTTGCCCAGCAGGTGCATCACGTCGCCATGCAGGAACGCCGCGGTCAGCATGCGTTGCGGCGACCATTCGGAACTGCGCAGCATGTGCCGCAGGGTGAACACCTTGCCCAGCATGGTGTCGTAGCGCGCCCGCAGCGGCAGCCAGTCCTGCCGCTGCGGATCGGCGATGAGCGCGGTGCCTTGCAGCGCATCGATGAACCGAACGTCGGTGGCCGAGGCGCGGGCAAGCTGCCGCACCTGCTCGCCACGTGGCTGCTCGCGGAAGCGAGCCAGCCGTTTGCCCTCCCCATCCTGCTGCAGATACTGCTCGTAGGCCGGCAACTCGTAGCGCGCCAGCCCGGAGCCGACGTAGTAACGCTGGGCCTGCTCGAGGGCACGCGCGTCGCCGGCCTGCCAGCCGAAGAACACCAGCACGTTGACGACCGCCAGCAGCATCGTCACCACCGGGAAATTGTGGCGGTTCAGCGGCTTGTGCAGGGGCAGGATCAGCATGGTCACGTCCGTGTGCGGATACGGCGAGCTTCGGCGATCGCCTTGACCCGCGCAAGCGCCGGCCGCATCTACAATCCGTCCCCGCAATCCACCGCACCGGAAGCACCATGAGCCGCTGGCGTCCCCCCGCAGAGAAAAGCACCGCCCTGATCACCGCCGAGGGCCACGAACGGCTGAAACGCGAGCTGGACGAGTTGTGGCGCGTGCGCCGGCCGGAGGTGGTCAAGGCATTGTCGGCCGCGGCGGCCGAGGGCGACCGCTCGGAGAACGCCGAATACACCTACCGCAAGAAGCAGTTGGGCGAAATCGACCGCCGCGTGCGCTACCTGAGCAAGCGCCTGGAGGCATTGCGGGTGGTCGAGGGCGCCCCCAGCGACCCGCACGCCGTGTTCTTCGGCGCGACGGTCGAACTGGAACACGTGGAGAACGGCGAGATCTCGCGCTACCGCATCGTCGGCCCGGACGAAACCGACGCCACCCACGGCTGGATCAGCATCGACTCGCCGCTGGCGCGGGCGCTGCTGAAGAAGCGGGTGGACGACGAGGTCGAGGCCCAGCTGCCGGGCGGCCGCCACGCATTCGTGGTGGTGTCGGTCAGCTATGCCACGTCCTGACGCATCACGCCTCACCCCGCTTTGCCGCCATTGCGCACACAATGGCGGCCCGTCCCCGAACACGCTGTCCACGAACAGGAGCCACGCCCATGGGTGAATGGATCACGCTCGATACCGCACGCGGCCCGGTCGCGGCATGGAAGGCGATGCCGGCTGGCGCCCCCCGCGC
>JAFADB010000199.1 GCA_023425225.1 Pseudomonadota bacterium | reverse complement strand
GCCACGCGCAGCCCCGCGCGCTTCCAGGCGCCGACGATTTCGCGCAGGCGGGACAGTTCGTTGACGGTTTCAATCATGATGCGTAGGCGTGTTCAGGGTCGGGGAAGGTGCCGGCGCGCACGGCGTCGGCATAGGCCTGGACGGCGCCGGCCACCGAGCCGCCCTCGGCCAGGAAGTCCTTGACGAACTTGGGCCGCCGGTGGCCGCTGTCCAGGCCGAGGAAGTCGTGCAGCACCAGCACCTGGCCGTCGCAGCCGGGGCCGGCACCGATGCCGATGGTGGGGATGGCCGATTCGGCGCTGATCTGTGCGGCCAGCGGCGAAGGCACGCATTCGAGCACCAGCAACGCGGCACCGGCCTCGGCGACCGCGCGGGCTTCCTCGCGCAGGCGCCCGGCCGCGTCGCCGCGTCCCTGCACCCGGTAGCCGCCGAAACGCAGCACCGACTGCGGGGTAAGGCCCAGGTGCGAACACACCGGCACCTCGCGTTCGACCAGATAGCGGATGACGTCCAGCTTGTGGCCTGCACCCTCGAGCTTGACCATCTCCGCCCCCGCCTGCAGCAGCGCGGTGGCCGCATCGAGCGCGCGTTCGGGCGTGGCATCGGCCTGGAACGGAAGATCGGCAACCAGCAACGCCCGCTCCAGCCCACGGGCCACGCAGCGGGTGTGGTAGACCATGTCCTGCACCGTCACCGGCAGCGTGGACTCCTGTCCCTGCACCACCATGCCCAGCGAATCGCCCACCAGCACCAGGTCCACGCCGTTGGCATCGACCACACGGGCGAAGCCGGCGTCGTAAGCGGTCAACATGACCAGCTTGCGGCCCTCACGCTTGGCCTCGGCTAGTGCGGGAACGGTCCAGGGTTTGCTGTCTGCGTGGGTGCTCATGGCGTACCGGTACGGATTGCGAGCCGGCGATTATCCACCTATCCGCACGATCGCGCCGGCATCGAGTCCGGCGAGCAAGGTGCGTACCTCTCCCTGCCCCGGGATCTGCAGGTCCGGCGCCAGGTCCGCCAGCGGCACCAGTGCGAAGGCACGTTCGTGCAGATAGGGATGCGGAACCTGCAGGCCCGGCTCGTCGATGACCTGCCGGCCATACAGCAGCAGGTCCAGGTCAAGGGTGCGCGGGCCCCAGCGCAGGCCCGGCTCGCGCCGGCGACCGAACTGGCGCTCGATCTCCAGCAGATGCTGCAGCAACCCGCGGGCCGGCAGCGCCGTGTCCAGCCGGGCGACGGCATTGATGAAGTCCGGTTGCTGGTCGCGTCCCCAGGCCGGCGTGCGGTACAGCGGCGACGCCGCCACCAGCCGGGTCCCAGGCAGCTGCGCCAATGCCCCGAGCGCGGCGCGCAGCGTGCCGGCGGCGTCGCCCAGGTTGGCGCCCAGGCCGACGTAGGCGTCGACCATGGCTTATTCGCCGGACTTGGAAGCGCCGCTGCGGCGGCGACGTTGGCGGCGGCGGCGCGGCGGCGCACCTTCGGCCCCCTCCTCGCCGGCGACGAAGTCCTGGCCGGCCGGCGCCGGCTCGTAGCCCGGCTCGTTCTGCAGCTGGCGCCAGAAATCCACGTCGTCGTCGTGTTCGCTGGACGCGGACTGGCGCAACAGCAGGAAATCGAAGGCCGCACGGAAGCGCGGATGCGACAGCGTGCGCACCACCCGCTTGCGCTGGCGCGAGCTGAAGCGCGACTGCAGCAGCCAGATCTCCTGCATCGGCAGCGAGAACCGGCGCGGCAGCGCCACGGTGGACAGCTGGTGCAAGGTCACCCGGTCGGCCGCGCGGCGCTGTGCCTCGTCGCCCTGCATGCCTTGCGCCTGCAGGCGCATCAGTTCGCGGCAGAACGCCGGCCACAGCAGCAGCGCGAACAGGAACGCCGGCGAGACCGGCTCGTCGGCGGCCACGCGGGCATCGGTGTTGCCCAGCCCCTGGATGACGATGCGGCGCAACGCGCCGCTGCGATTGGCGCGCAACGCGGCGGCGCTCTCGGGAAACAGCGCCGCCAGCAGGCCATGCCGCTCCAGGCCTTCGAAGCTGGCCACGCCATGGCCGGACAGGAACAGCTTCAGCACTTCCTCGAACAGCCGCGCCGGCGCCGCCTCGGCCAGCAGCCCCGCCAGCTTCGGCAGCGGCGCGGCGGTGGCCGGATCGATGTCGAACCCGAGCTTGGCCGCCAGCCGCACCGCGCGCAGCATGCGCACCGGATCCTCGTGGTAGCGCTGCTCGGGGTCGCCGATCAGCTTCATCACCCTGCTCTGCACGTCGTCGAAGCCGCCGACGTAGTCGCGCACCGAGAAGTCCTCGATGGCGTAGTACAACGCGTTGCAGGTGAAATCGCGGCGGACCGCGTCGTCCTCGATGGTGCCGTAGACGTTGTCGCGCACCAGCCGGCCGTTGTCGATCTCGCGATCGCCGCTGCCGTCGTCGACGTTGGCGCGGAAGGTGGCCACCTCGATGATCTCTCGCCCGAACACCACGTGCGCGAGCCGGAAGCGGCGTCCGATCAGGCGGCAGTTGCGGAACTGCTGGCGCACCTGCTCGGGCGTGGCGTCGGTGGCCACGTCGAAATCCTTGGGGTGGCCGCCGACCAGCAGGTCCCGCACGGCGCCGCCGACCAGATAGGCCTGGAAACCGGCGTCCCGCAGGCGGTAGAGCACGCGCAGCGCGTTCGGGCTGATGTCCTTGCGCGAGATGGTGTGCTGGTCGCGCGGGATGGTTCGCAGAGCGGTGGCGGGCGTAATAGCGGCAGTTCCATGCAGGAGGGTCACGCGGCCGGCGGGGTGGATTGCCCTCGCCCCGACCGCCGCCTATACTAATCCGCTACGCCGGTTTCACCAAAAACGCTCCCTTCGGCTA
>JAFADB010000103.1 GCA_023425225.1 Pseudomonadota bacterium | reverse complement strand
ACGGCTACGAACAGCTGATCGGGCGCCGCTTCAAGACCGGCGTGGACCTGTCCGGCGGCCAGTGGCAGAAGCTGGCGATCGCCCGCGCCTACATGCGCGACGCGCAGGTGATGATCCTCGACGAGCCGACCGCGGCACTGGACGCGCGCGCCGAATACGAGGTGTTCCAGCGCTTCAAGGAGCTGTCGGACAACCGCACCGCGGTGCTGATCTCGCACCGCTTCTCCAGCGTGCGCATGGCCGACCGCATCCTGGTGCTGGCCGATGGCCGCATCGAGGCCAGCGGCACCCACGAGCAATTGATGGCCGAAGGCGGCCGCTACGCCGAGCTGTTCGAGCTGCAGGCGGCCGGTTATCGCTGAGCGCGGCGCGGCCCCGTGCAACTTGCGCTGAACCGTCGCATGCACCGCGGCCGCCGCATGCACTACAGTGGCGGCCCCTGCCCGCGCCGCTTAATGAGAGCCCCTCTCATTTCCGCTAGAATGGCGCAGCTCCCACCTGCAGACACATCAACGGCATGTCTTCCGCTTTCGGCGCCGAAACGGTGCTCGAGGTCCGCCACTGGACCGACGCCTACTTCAGCTTCACCACCACCCGCAACGAGGGTTTCCGCTTCGACAACGGCCAGTTCGTGATGATCGGGCTGGAGACCGAGACCCGGCCGCTGCTGCGCGCCTATTCGATCGCCAGCGCCAACTGGGAGGAGCGGCTGGAGTTCTTCAGCATCAAGGTCCCCAACGGACCGCTGACCTCGCGCCTGCAGCACATCCAGCCCGGCGACCAGGTCCTGGTCGGCAAGAAGCCTACCGGCACGCTGCTGATCAGCGACCTGCATCCGGGCCGCCACCTGTATCTGCTGGGCACCGGCACCGGGCTGGCGCCGTGGCTGTCGGTGATCAAGGACCCGGAGACCTACGAGCGCTTCGACAAGGTGATCCTCACCCACGGCGTGCGCTACGAACAGGACCTGGCCTACCGCGACTATTTCGAGAACGAGCTGCCGCAGCACGAGTTCCTCGGCGAGATCATCCGCGAGAAGCTGCTGTACTACCCCACCGTGACCCGCGAACCGTTCCGCAACCAGGGCCGCCTGACCACGCTGATGGAAAACGGCGAGATGCAGCGCAGCCTCGGCCTGCCGCCGCTGGACCCGGCCAACGACCGCGCCATGATCTGCGGCAGCCCGCAGATGCTGGCCGACCTGCGCACGCTGCTGGACGCGCGCGGCTTCACCGCCTCGATGCGCATCGGCAGCCCGGGCGACTACGTGTTCGAACGCGCCTTCGTCGAGAAGTAGAACTTCATCACCGCGTCCCGCGTCGCCACGTCCACGCGGGAACCGCGCTGGCGTGCATGGCGCGCGCCTTCGCGCCGACCGCTACTCGTCCCAGCTCTCGCCGTGGCGCAGCCAGCGCACCGCCGAGGCCTCGTCCTCGAATATCCGCGCCCGGTAACCGTGCTCGAGCGCATGCAGGTTGACCAGCTCCAGGACCTGCGCCTGGTCCGAATGGCCCTCGACGTAGGCGATATCCACGCCGCGGAAGCTCTCGGTCATGGTCTCCAGCACCGCGCACAGGTCGAGGACCGGCGTCGGATTTCCGTCGAGCGCATCGATCACCAGCAAGGCGTGCGCACCACGCTTGCGCAGTTCGTCGGCAACCTCGCGCCAGCAGCGCTCGGTCGATTCACGCGTTCCGGTCCGGCCGGACAGATGCACCCGCAGCCCGATCGCGTGGCTGGAGAACTGCATCGAGTAGGTGGGCATGTTCTCCATGGCTCAGGCCAGACCATGACGGATGCCGGCGACCGTCCGTGCGCGATGGCCGGCGCAGGCGCATCGCCTCGCGGCCAGCCGGCGGCCGCGGCGTACCATCCCCATGCGCGATACCGGACTCTCCGCGAAGCGGGGGCAGCACCGCCGGTGCCCGCGCTGGTCGACAAACGCAAAGTCGTGAAACGACGCCATGTATCCCCTGTACATCGCTCAATGAAACACCTTTGGCGCGGCCGCGGCAAGGACAACATGGCTTTAGTCATGCGCTCGCCGGCGCCGGATCGGTTAGCCTCGGGGGCTGACACCACACGGAGCAACCCGCCTTGACCACCCGTCTCGCCATCGCGCTGGCCGCGACTCTCGGACTCGCCATGCCCGCCTACTCCATCGCTGCCGCGCCCGCCTCCAGCCAGGCGGCCGTCCAGGCCAATCCGTTTTTCGCCGAAAGCCCGTTGCCGCTGCACTACCCGCAGTTCGACAAGATCAAGGACAGCGATTTCGCGCCCGCCTTCGATGCCGGCATGGCCGAGCAGCTGAAGGAAGTGGAAGCCATCGCCAACAACCCGGCCGCACCGACCTTCGACAACACCCTGATCGCGCTGGAGAAGAGCGGGCAGGTGCTGGATCGCGCCACCACCGTGTTCTTCAACCTGGTCGGCACCGACACCAACGACACCCGCAAGAAGCTGCAGGCGGACTATTCGGCCAGGTTCGCCGCCCACCGCGACGCGATCTCGCTCAACGGCAAGCTGTTCGCCCGCATCCAGAAGCTGTACGACACCCGCAACCAGCTCGGCCTGGACGCCGAGGGCCTGCGCCTGGTGGAGAAGTACCACGACGACTTCGTGCGCGCCGGTGCGCAGTTGTCCGATGCCGACAAGGCCACGCTCAAGGACATGAACGCCGAGCTGGCCAGGCTGGGCACGCAGTTCAGCCAGAACGTACTCAACGAGGTCAACGCCTCGGCCGTCGTGGTCGAGGACAAGGCCCAGCTCGCCGGCCTGTCCGAAGCGCAGGTCTCCGCCGCCGCCGAAGCCGCCAAGTCGCGCAAGCTGGACGGCAAGTACGTGATCGCGCTGCTCAACACCACCGGCCAGCCGCCGCTGACCAGCCTCGAGGACCGTGCGCTGCGGCAGAAGATCTACGAGGCATCCATCAGCCGCGGAAGCCGCGGCGGCGAGTACGACAACACCGCGCTGGTGTCGCGGATCATGACCCTGCGCGCGGACAAGGCCAAGCTGCTCGGCTTCCCGACCTTCGCCGCCTATTCGCTGCAGAACCAGACCGCCAAGACCCCCGAGGCGGTCAACGCCATGCTCGGCCAGCTGGCGCCGCCGGCGGTGGCCAACGCCAGGCGCGAGGCCGCCGAACTGCAGGCGATGATCGATGCCGAGCAGAAGGCCGCCGGCAAGCCGACCTTCCAGCTGCAGGCCTGGGACTGGGCCTACTACAGCGAGAAGGTGCGTCAGGCCAAGTACGCCTTCGACGAATCGCAGCTCAAGCCGTACTTCGAGATGAAGAACGTGCTGGAGAACGGCGTGTTCTACGCCGCCAACCAGGAGTACGGGCTGACCTTCAAGGAACGCCACGACCTGCCCAAGTACCGCGACGACACCTTCGTCTACGACGTGATCGACGCCGACGGCAGCCAGCTGGCGATCTTCATCTTCGATCCGTACGCGCGCGACTCCAAGCGCGGCGGCGCGTGGATGAATTCCTACGTCTCCCAGTCCGGCCTGACCGGCGACAAGCCGGTGGTCGCCAACCACCTCAACATCCCCAAGCCGCCGGCCGGCCAGCCGACGCTGCTGACCTGGGACGAGGTCACCACCGCCTTCCACGAGTTCGGCCACGCCCTGCACGGCATGTTCTCGAACGTGAAGTATCCCTACTTCTCCGGCACCAGCGTGCCGCGCGACTTCGTCGAGTTCCCCTCGCAGGTCAACGAGATGTGGGCCGACTGGCCGTCGATCCTGAAGAACTACGCCAGGCACTACCAGACCGGCGCGGCGATGCCGCAGGAGCTGCTGGACAAGGTGGTGGCCGCGGCCAAGTTCAACCAGGGCTTCGCCACCACCGAGTACCTGGGCGCGGCGATGCTCGACCAGAACTGGCACCAGGTCACCGCCGACCAGGTGCCGGCCGGCAGCGGGGTGATGGACTTCGAGGCCAAGGCGCTGGCCAAGGACGGCATCGCCTACCCGCCGGTGCCGCCACGCTACCGCACGCCCTACTTCAGCCACATCATGGGCGGCTACGCGGCCGGCTACTACGCCTACATCTGGTCGGAGGTGCTGGACGCCAACACCCAGCAGTGGTTCCGCCAGAATGGCGGCCTGACCCGCGCCAATGGCGACCGCTTCCGCGCCACGCTGCTGTCCAAGGGCGGCAGCGTTGATGCGATGCAGCTGTTCCAGGACTTCGCCGGCCACGCGCCGCAGATCGAGCCGCTGCTGGAGAAGCGGGGGCTGACCGCCGGCGGCAACTGAGCCACGGCCGCAACCTGGCAAGCCCATGGCGCCGTCCGGATTCCGGGCGGCGCCTTTTTCTTGCCTTTCCCTGCAAGGCGGCTCTCCAGGACGGCACGATCACCGACTCCCCGATTGCAAGCAGCAATTCCGGGACGGCGTTCTTCGCCCTTCCCTTGCGAAGCAGCGGCGAATGCGAGCGCTTGCGAGCCACTGGCTCGCGCCGGGCAGAGCGACCACCGGCCACGCCGATGTGCCGGCCAGTTGGGAGGAATTCGGCTGCCCGTGCTTCCGCTCCGTAAGGCAGGACAACGAGTCGTCACCACCCTGCCAACTACTTGCAAGCAGCGACCTCCTCCCCTGCCCCACGCCGCACGCAAGGCAACATCCGAGCTTCACCGCCGTGACCGGCACACAGCCCGCTCTTCAGCGCGAACCCATCGGGTTTTCCACAACGGCGGTGGATGAAACGCCCGCAAACATGTGGATAACCCGCCGCGGCCCTTGCGCGGCGGTCGCCCGCCTTGCGCTGGTCAATATTTCGCCAGCACGGCGATCGCACCACCGGCCGTTCCCGATGTCGCCGTCAACGCGGCGCGACGTAGCCGCCCGGCACCCCATGCGACGACAGCACCAGTTGCCACAGCTGTGCATGCCGGCAGCGGAAGGTCGCCATCGAGCCGGCCAGGTAGAAGCGCCACATGCGGCGGAAGCGCTCGTCGTAGCGCGCGTCCAGCGTGCCCCAGCGCGCTTCGATGTTGTCGCGCCACGCCTGCAGCGTGCGGTCGTAGTCGGCGCCGAAGTTGTGCCAGTCCTCCATCACGAACAGCCTCTCGCTGGCCGAGGCGATCTGCGCTGCCGAGGGCAGCATCGAATTGGGAAAGATGTAGCGCGCGATCCACGGATCGGTGCGAAGGCGGCTGATGTTGGTACCGATGCTGTGCAGCAGGAACAGGCCGTCCGGCCGCAGGCAGCGGCGGGCCGTCTCGAAATAGGTGCGGTAGTTCTTGACCCCGACGTGCTCGAACATGCCGACCGAGAGGATGGCGTCGAACGGCTCGTCCAGCTCGCGGTAGTCCTGCAGCCGGATCTCCACCGGCAACCCGGCGCACAGCTGGCGCGCGTACTCGGCCTGTTGGGCGGAAATGGTCACACCGACGCCGCTCACGCCATAGCGTTCGCAGGCGTACTTCAGCGCCTCGCCCCAGCCGCAGCCGATGTCCAGTACCCGCTGGCCGGGCTTGAGTCCCAGCTTGCGGCACACCAGGTCGAGCTTGGCCAGCTGCGCGTCGTCGAGGTTGTCGGCGTGGCGCCAGTAGCCGCAGCTGTAGACCATGTGGCTGCCGAGCATGGCGTGGTACAGGTCGTTGCCCAGGTCGTAGTGGCGCCTGCCGACCTCGTAGCTGCCGCGTCCGGCCTGCAGGTTGAAGACCCGCGCGCGCAAGGCATCCCAGATCTCGCTCCAGCCGTGCACGCGATCATCCAGGCCGGCACTCATCAGCTGGCACAGGAACACGTCGAGCGCGTTGGCGTCCCAGCCGCCGTCCATGTAGCTCTCGCCCAGGCCCAGCGACCCCTGCGCCAGCACGCGCGTGTAGAAATGCGGGTCGTGTACGGCGATGTCCTGCGGTCGACTGCCGCCTACCTGGACATCCGCTTCGGCCAACAGGCTCTCTACGCGATGTTGCAGGCGTGCAGTCACGATGCTGTCTCCTCAGCAGCTAGCGGGCGAAGAGCTCCACGTACTCGGGTTCGACATGCGGGACAAGTACCGAGGCGGGAACGTCGACGAACTGGGTACCGTCCGAGTATGGACCAACCTGGTAGGGCGGGAAAACAAACCTCAACGCCGTGATCTTGCCGGCGCCGTCGACAATGGGCTCGAACTGGCTGAAATTCTCGGCATTCGCGGTGGTGCCCTCGGCGATCATCTTCTCCGAACCGCTGATCACGGCCTGCCTGTCCTCGGGCGAGAGATGTTCTGCGTCGGCACGGGCCTGCGCCTGCGCCAGCAGCTGCGCGGCCGCATAACCGCCGACCGCGCGCCAGCCCTCGGCCGAGGTGATCAGCTGGCTGGCCTCGAGCATGCGCTGCTGTTGCGGCAGCCACACGAAGCGCGCCACCAGCGGATCGCCATGGGCGCCGCCGGTATAGCGACTGCCATCGGCGGCCACCGCGACCAGCGCGGGGGTATCGAGCTTCTGCTCGAAGCTCAGAGACAGCTCGTACGGCGCGGTCGGCCTGTCGTTGCCCAGCCCGTCGACGGCCTGCATGAGCTCGCCGCGCGCGGCTTCGGCATAGTCGCGCAGCGCCTGCGCCAGGCCGGGATACTTGGCCGCCACCGCCGGATAGCTGATGCCCACCACGTAGCTGGGCGTGTTCTCGATGACGTCCTTGAGCTCGGCCGGATCGCCGGGAGCCGTGGCGTCGGCCGTGGCCGGCGGCGTTGCATCGGAAGCGGCAGGCGCGGCGGCCTGCTCACGCTTGCACCCAGCCAGTGCCAGCAGCATCGCCAAGGTCAGCGACGACAACGCGGCCCTTTTCCCTAACCTGTACATCACGTGCTCCATGGATTTGCGTGGAAGTCTATGCCTGCGCGGCCACGATGGCCACGATCACGCCAGCAGGCCGGCGTACTGGGGGTGTCTCTGCATGAATACCGCGGCATAGGAGCAGGCCGGCACCACCTTGATCTCCTCGCTGCGGGCGAACTCCAGCACCGCAGCCATCAACGATGCCGCGATGCCGCGCCCGGCGATGGCGTCGGGCACCCGGGTGTGGGTGACCACCAGCCGGGCCGCTTCCGGGTCGAGGTCGTAGTCCAGGCGTGCGGTCAGCCCGTCGACCTCGGTCAGGAAACAGCCGCGGTCGCGATCGTGGTGGATTCCGCCCGATGTATCGCCCATGGCCTGCTCCCCGTTGCCGACGCCAGGGATTGTGCCCAGCCCGCTGCAGCGACGGCGTGAAACCGCAGACGGGGCAGAAGGCGCCGCGGAACGTCAGTTTCCGGCCTCAAGTTCCGGCGGAACGGTGCCGATACCCCTTCCGAGAGGTGCGGAAAAGCTGGCATGCCATTTGCACCCTCCATCCCATCAGGTATTGCAGAAGGAGACCCGCCCATGACCCAGTTCGACCAATCCGACGCGGGTACCGATCCCGACAGCGTGCTGCTCGAGGGCCTGTTCCAGCTGGTGATCACCGGCCACACCGACGGCCGCGAGTTCGAGCAGCTCAACAGCGAGGTGTACCAGCGCCTGCACGCCAGCTACGACGCGCAGGGCAAGCTCGCCAACGTCCAGCTGCGCGGCACCGAGAACGCCGAGGCGGCGTGAGCCAGACAGCCGCGGCCTCGTGGTCGCGGCATGCCGCGCCTCAGCCGAAGCGCGGATTCATCAGCTGCTCCAGGAACACCTGCAGCACCCGCGGCTCCATCATCAGCATGAACAGCACGCCGAACGCGGCGCCGGCTAGGTGCGCGCTGTGGTTGATGCGGTCGCCGCCGCGCTTGTCCATCCAGATGCTGTAGCCGACGTAGAACACGGCGTAGATGATCGCCGGCGCCGGGATGAAGAACACCAGGATGATGGTCCACGGTGCCAGCAGGATGTAGGCGAACAGCACCGCCGACACCGCGCCCGAGGCGCCCAGGCTCAGGTAGTTCGGATTCTTCTGGTTCTTGATGTAGCTGGGCAGGATCGAGACCACCAGCGCCGCCAGGTAGAACAGCGGATAGGTCAGCACGCTGCCGGTCACCTGCCCCATCACCCGCTCGATCGGCCGCCCGAAGAAGTACAGCGTGATCATGTTGAACAGCAGGTGCGGGAAATCGGCGTGGATGAAGCCGTAGGTCACCAGCCGGTCGTACTGGTGGTTGCGCGCCACCGCCGGCGGCCACAGGATCAGCCGGTCGGCCAGCTTGCGGTTGTTGAACGCCATCCACGACACCACGCCGGTGATGGCGATCAGGATCAGGGTAATCATCCAGCGGTTTCCTCAGGCAGTGCGGTAGTTGTCGACCATGCGATAGCTGCGCGCATACAGGCCGAAGGCCAGCGCCGCCAGGAAGGCGAAGCCGGCGAAGAAGAACATCAGGAAGGCGGCCTCGCTCAACCCGGTGGTGGCGATCTGGCCGGTGACCGCCTCGTTGCGCACGGCGGCGTTGGACAGCAGCACCCACAGGTTGCCGACCGTGGTGGTCAGGTTCCAGAAGCTCATCACCACGCCCTTCATCTGCGCCGGCGCCTGGCTGTAGGCGAACTCCAGGCCGGTGGCCGAGACCAGCACCTCGCCGAAGGTCAGCAGCATGTAGGGCAGGATCTGCCAGGCGATGGACACCGCATCGCCGCCGTCGATGGCCAGCTGCAGCCCGCCCACGGCCACCCAGGCCAGGCCGCTGAAGGCGATGCCGGCGGTCATCCGCCGCAGCGCGGTCGGCTCCCATCCGAGCTTGCGCAGCAGCGGGTACAGCACCAGGTTGTTGAACGGGATCAGGATCATCACCAGCGCCGGGTTCAGCGCCTGCATCTGCGAGGCGGTGAACCAGCTGGGCATGGTCATCTGCTGGCCCTGCAGCACCCAGGTCGAGGCCTTCTGGTCGAACAGCGAGAAGAACGGCGTGGTCAGGGCGAAGATCACCAGCACCCGCAGCACCGCGCGCACGCCGTCCACCGCGGTACCCGGATGCACGGCGCGGGCACGGTCGAGCTGCCACCAGGTGCCGCCGCCGACGCCGGCCAGCAGGATCACCAGCGCCAGGCACAGCGCGATCACGATGCCCAGCGTGGCCGACAGCAGCAGGCTGGCCAGCGCCGCCAGCACGGCCAGGATGGCCAGCACCAGACCCGGCCGCCCCTGCCCCGGCGCGTGCGCCAGCAGCGCGGTACGCGCCACGTTGGCGAACGAATCCGGGTCCTTGGGCGGCAATGGCACGCGCACGTAGCGATTGCGGCCCAGCCAGAACACCAGCGTGGCCACGAACATCAGGATGCCGGGAATGCCGAATGCCCACGCCGGGCCGAGGTTCTTCAGCGCCAGCGGGATCAGCAGCGAGGCGAACAGCGAACCGAAGTTGATGATCCAGTAGAACGCGTCGAACACGATCCGCGCCAGGTGCTTGTTGGACTGGTCGAACTGGTCGCCCATGAACGAGGCCACCAGCGGCTTGATGCCGCCCGCGCCCAGCGCGATCAGCCCCAGGCCGAGGAAGAAACCGCCGCGGCTGCCCTCGAACAGCGCCAGGCAGGCATGGCCGGCGCAGTACACCAGCGAGAACCACAGGATGGTGTGGTACTTGCCGAAGAAGCGGTCGGCCAGCCAGCCGCCGAGCAGCGGGAAGAAATACACGCCGATCATGAAGCTGTGCATGATGTGCTTGGCCTCGGCCTCGCGGCCGGGCGCGGTCACTTCCTGCAGCAGCAGCGAGGTGATCAGGAACTGCACCAGGATGTTGCGCATCCCGTAGAAGCTGAAGCGCTCGCAGGCTTCGTTGCCGATGATGAAGGGGATCTGCCGCGGCATGCGCGCGCGCGGTCCGGGGGCGGCGGCCTGGGAAAGGGTCGTCATGGGAACTCTGTTCGGCGATGCAAAGTATGCAAGCCTAGCGCATCGCGATCCCGGCCGGACCGGTGCCGGCGACGCCGGTGCACGCGATGCGGACACGGCAACCGCCACACTGGCCGCTGCTCGACAACAGGCAAACCCCATGCGCACCCTCCCTGCCCATCCATGGCGCTACTTGCCGCTGGCCGCGATCGCGCTGCTGGCCGGCTGCCGGCACGCGCCGCCAACATCGTCCACCGCGCCGGCCGTCGCATCCCCGCAGGCCGCCGGCACCGGCAGCCATTGGCAATGCGGCGAGCAACGCATCGACGTGATGCCGGGGCCCGCGTCCACTGATCTCCGGATCGAACATGCCGGCGGCCAGTTGCGGTTGACCGCCGGCGACGCGGGAGATGCCGCCTATGCCGACGGCCACGGCAATGCCTTCGCCAGCCACGGCGAGCGGGCACGCCTGACGCTGGCCGGGCAGGCGACGCTGGACTGCGTGGCGTCCGCCGAGCCCTCGCCCTGGCAGCAGGCGCAGGCACGTGGCGCGGCGTTCCGGGCGCTGGGCACCGAGCC
The DNA here is from genome assembly GCA_023425225.1 of Pseudomonadota bacterium. Classification (GTDB taxonomy): domain Bacteria; phylum Pseudomonadota; class Gammaproteobacteria; order Xanthomonadales; family Xanthomonadaceae; genus MMGLT7. Next base: position 2,850 of record JAFADB010000103.1, on the reverse strand, counting down.
GTTTTGGTCGCTGGAGATCGGCCCGGGCGCACAGCCCATGCTGCACGCGCAACTGGATGCCGGACAGCGGCAGGTGTCGGCCAGGCTGCAGCGCACGTCGGACGGCCGCTATTCGGGCCGCACTGGCAACACGGCGATATCGATCGGCATCGAACGCGGGCCCTGCAGCGACGGCATGAGCGATGTCACCTATCAGGCCAGCGTGCGGTTGCGACTGGGAGACGAGGACTATCGCGGCTGCGGCCGCTACCTGACCCCGTGATCGCGGCGCGGACGCCACCGCGGCTGGAGATCCGCGGCGGACGGAACCGGCTGCTGCAGTTGTAGGAAGGGCGGATACAAGAAAGGCCGGGCACGACGCCCGGCCTTCTCGCGTCCCGATCGTGGCTCGATCAGGCGATCGCGTCCTTGTAGCGGCGCTCCACCTCGTCCCAGTTGACGACGTTGTAGAAGGCGCCGATGTACTCGGGGCGACGGTTCTGGTACTTCAGGTAGTAGGCGTGCTCCCACACGTCCAGGCCCAGCACCGGCACTTCGCCGTCGGTCAGCGGGCTGTCCTGGTTGGCGCTGCTGGTGACCTTGAGCTTCTTGTCCGGGGTCACCACCAGCCAGGCCCAGCCGGAGCCGAAGCGGCTCACCGCGGCCTTGGTGAAGGCTTCCTTGAACTTCTCGAACCCGCCCAGGTCGGCCTCGATCGCCTTGGCGACCTCGCCCTTGGGCTCGCCGCCGCCGTTGGGCGAGAGCCACAGCCAGAACAGCGAGTGGTTGTAGTGGCCGCCACCGTTGTTGCGCACCGCCGTCTGCAGGTTCTCCGGCAGCGTCTTGATCTTGGCCACCAGCTCCTCGATCGGCAGGTCGGCGTACTCGGTGCCTTCCAGCGCGGCGTTGACGTTGTTGATGTAGGTCTGGTGGTGCTTGGTGTAGTGGATCTCCATCGTCTTCGCGTCGATGTTCGGCTCGAGCGCGTCGTAGGCGTAGGGCAACTTCGGAAGGGTATAGGCCATGAGGGTCTCCTTGACTCGTCACCCGGCGGGGGCCGGGCGTTGCGGTGTGAATGGTAGGGACGAAGCGGGCACTTACCAAGCGGGGCCGGGAAATGCTCCATTCCACGCACGCGCAGGACCCGCGTCCGCTTCATCGGCACGCCGCATACCATGCACCATTGCCCGGTTATTCCAGCGTGAACCGGCCCTTTGCCGCCCTCGCCGTTCAACTGGCCAACAGGCGGGGACGGCCATACTCTCGCCATCTTCCGCCACCGCCCGATGCCGCCGATGCGCAAGCCACCCCTGCTGATTGTCGCCATCCTCCTGCTGGTCGGCGGGCTGTGGGGCATGCGCGCGCTGCAACGGGCCCCGGCTCCCGACATCGCGCCGCCGTCGCTGGCGACGCAGGCCGCGCCCCAGCCTCGCTCCGAATCCCCGCTCGGCAGCGACGCCGGCGATGCCGCGCTGCCTGCCTTCCTGCCGGCCGAGGCAAAGCGGACCATCGCCCTGATCCAGCGCGGCGGCCCGTTCCCGCATGCCCAGGACGGCAGCGTGTTCGGCAACCGCGAAGGCCACCTGCCGCAGCGCCCGCGCGGCTACTACCACGAGTACACCGTCGACACCCCCGGGCTGTCGCACCGCGGCGCCCGCCGCATCGTCACCGGCGGCGACCCGCCCGTGGCCTGGTACTACACCGACAACCACTACGAGAGCTTCATGAGCTTCGAGATCCCCGCGCAGGCCCGGCCATGAGCGAGAACTTCGACCTGATGCTGGGCGAGCCCGGCAATTCCGGCGTCTACCGGGTGGCGGCGGACGACCTGGACACGCTGGCGGCACTGGCGCGCGACGAGGGCCTGCGCATCTGCCGCATCGACCTGCGCGGCTGCCGCGACAAGCGCACGCTGCTGCTGCGGCTGTCGGCGCAACTGGATTTCCCGCCCGGGTTCGGCCGCAACTGGGACGCGCTGTCCGATGCGCTGCGCGACCTGTCGTGGCTGCCGGCGCGCGGCTACGCGTTGCTGCTCGAGGACGCGGCGGACCTGCAGGCCGCGGCGCCGGACGATTTCGCCACCCTGCTCGACATCCTCGACGAGGCCGCGCAGCGCTGGGCCGGCGACGGCGTGCCGTTCGTGTGCCTGTTGGGCCTGCCCGAGACTACCGCCCCGTAGGCGCGGCGCTACGTGGCCTCCGGCCATCAGCCGCGATGCTCTCCAGCGAGATCGCGGAGAACCGAGGGTGTCGCGGCTCACGCCGCTCCCTTCCTGAGGGAAGGCCTCAGCCGTCCAGCTCGGCCCAGCGCGCGTAGGCCGTGTCGAGTTCGGCCTGGATGCCGGCCAGCCGGTCGTTGTCGGCGGTGATCGCGGCGGCGTCGCGCTGGTAGAAGGCCGGTTCGTTCATCGCCGCGGTCATGGCGGCCACCTGCCCTTCCAGCGCCTCGATGCGGCCCGGCAACTGCTCCAGCTCGCGGGCGTCCTTGTAGCTGAGCTTGCGCTTGGCCGGCGCCTCCGCAACGGCCGCCTGGGCAGCCACGGGCGCCGCCTCGCTGCGGTCGGCCTCCGCTGCCGCGGCGACGTGTCCCGGCGCCGGTCGCTGCCGCAGCCAGTCGCTGTAGCCGCCGACGTACTCGCCGATATGGCCATCGCCCTCCATCACCATGGTCGAGGTGACCACGTTGTCGATGAAGTCGCGGTCGTGGCTGACCAGCAGCAACGTGCCGGCGTAGTCGCCCAGTAGTTCCTCCAGCAGCTCCAGCGTCTCCACGTCGAGGTCGTTGGTGGGTTCGTCCATCACCAGCAGGTTGGACGGCTGCGCGAACAGCCGCGCCAGCAGCAGCCGGTTGCGCTCGCCGCCGGACAGGCGG
>JAFADB010000090.1 GCA_023425225.1 Pseudomonadota bacterium | reverse complement strand
GCCACGCTGCCGGCACCGCTGGCGGCACGCGCCCTGGCCAGCCGCTGCGCCAGCCCGGCCTGCTCGCGCTGGGCCTGCAGCGTGCGGTACTCGCGCTGCGCCGCCCACAGCTCGATCCACGCCTCGGCACTGGCGCGGCGCACCGCCAGCAGCTCGGCGCTGGACATCGCCTCGGCCAGTTCGGTCTCGCGCGCGGCCAGCGCGGTCTGCGCGCGCCGCTTGGCGGCCGACGGGATCTGCTGCGTCAGCGAGATCGTGCGCATGGTCATGTCCTCGGCGCCGCCGTCGAAGGCGTCGCCGCCACTGACCGGCAGGTTGTCGATGCCGACGCCGAGCATCGGATCGGGCAGCGCGCCGGCGCGCGCGGCCTCCTCGCGCGCGGCGAGCAGCGCGTGCCGGCGGGCCTCGAGCATCGGCGCGCGGGCACTGGCCAGCGCGACCGCCTGCGGCAGCGATACCGGCGCGGACGCATCGGCCACGGTCTGCGCCGGCGCGATCGCAGGGGTCAGGGCAAGCAGCAACAGCACCCACGATGGGGGCCTTCCGGCGCCACGCGCCGGCGTCCGTTCGACGGAACGGAAACGGGAAAACGGAAACATGGTTTCTCCAGCCAGGGCAGGAAACGGGCGCGGCGACTACGCCGCGACGGCCAGCAGGAAGGAGAAAGGGGCTAGATCAGCAGGGTGCAGTAACGCAGCCGCGGCGGCGGATCGGCATGCAGCGGCATCGCCGCCGCGAGCGGGGAGACCGCCGGCGCGACGACCTGCAGGGCCAGCGGGAACAGCGGCGGCGGCAGCGCCTGCATCGGCACCGCGGGCGGCGCGTGGTCGCCCAGCACCGCCTGTGCGGCGGCATCGTGGGTCTGGCACGGCGCCTGCGGGTCGGCATCGCGGTGCATGGCGATGCCGGCCTCGGCGCAGTGCTCGGACATCGCCGGCGCCGGCAGTGGCGGCATCGCGCACGCCGCGGCCATCGCCAGCTGCTGGCACAGCAGGCACAGGATCGCCAGCAGGGCGATGCGCGAACGGCGATGGCGGACCGGGTTCCTCACGCGGCCATGCTAAACCGGCCGCCGCGCGCGGTTGCGGCGAAAAGCGCTGTTGCGACCATCGGTCGCAGTCGGGAAATCCAGCCGGGGCCGGGCCTTCGACAGGTCTCCGGATACCCGTCGATCGCGCGAACGGCCGCGCCTTCAGCCGGCGCTGGCGACCCGCGCGATCTCGGCCACCGCCTGCGGCCAACCGGCGGCGTGGTCAACCTCGTAGACACGGCTGTCGCCGGCCTGCACGCCGTGCTCGGTCTCGTGCGCCCAGGTGACCGCGTACGGGGTGTGGATGCCCCAGCCGCCCAGCGTCAGCACCGGCTCGATGTCGGAGCGCAGCGAATTGCCGACCATGACGAAGCGCCCGGCCGGCAGGTCGAACTCGGACAGCACGCGGGCATAGGTCTGCGGATCCTTCTCCGAGACCACCTCGATGCGCGGGAACAGGTCCGACAGGCCGGAGCGTTCGATCTTCTGCTCCTGGTGGAACAGGTCGCCCTTGGTGATCAGCACGATCTCGAAGTCGCGGGCGATCTGCGCCACCGCCTCGCGCACGCCGTCGATCAGCTCGACCGGGTGCTGCAGCGTGCGCCGGCCGATCTCCACGATCGCCTGGATGTCGCGTGCCTCGATGGCCGCCTCGGTCAGTTCGACCGCCGCCTCGATCATCGACAGCGTCATGCCCTTGGCGCCGTAGCCGAACACGCCCAGGTTGCGGCGCTCGACCTCCAGCAGGTGGCGTGCGGTGCCCGCATCCTGCAGGTCGATGTAGCGGCTGAGGATCTGCTCGAATTCCTCCTCGGCGCTGCGGTAGTAGTCCTCGCTCTTCCACAGCGTGTCGTCGCCGTCGAAACCCACCAGGGCGATGCCGTCCCCGGCGGAAAATGCATGTGTCTTCATGGCGGCAAGCATATCAGCCGCGACCTTCGGTCGCGGCGTACCCAGTCGGCGGCAGGGCAGCGACGACGCACAAACGAACGGGGTGGCCCAAGCCACCCCGCCGATGCTGCGGCACGTGTCATTCGATCGCCGCCCGCCGGACCGCAAGGTCCTCAGGGCTGGGTCGCGCCACCCTGCTGGCTGGCGACGAAGGCCTTGTATTCGTCGGGCGTGAGCTTGCCGTCCTTGTCGGTGTCGGCCTGGTCGAAGATCTGCGTCAGCCCGGCGTTGACCTGGGCCTCCTGCTTGCTGATCGCGCCATCGCCGTCGGTGTCCACGCTTTCCCAGGTCTGCCCGCCGCCCGAGGCCGCGGCCTGTGGCTGCGCGGCAGCCGGATTGGTGGCCGCTGCGTCCTGCTGTGCGCTCTGCGCCATGGCGGGCAGCGCCATCGCGGCGGCCAACGCGGCACCCAGGGCAAGCAGTTTGGAAGTGTTCTTGCGAGTATTCATGGGGTCTCCTTTCGATGAAGAATGCACGGCCGATCCCGCACGTCCTCCACCCTACCGGCCGCAACTGAACACCCTTTGCTGCGCGGCAGGCCGGCAAACAGGCTTTTAACCACATGCGTGCGCAGGCGCGTTACCGCGGTGGTTAGCGTTGCGTGACCCCGACGTAAGCCTTGCATTGCACCGGGCCGTTTTTGCGACCGGTGCCGCTGTTCCTAGCGCGATCCGCCCTCGTCGTCGCCGCGGGCGAAAGCCGTACGCGCACTGAACACCCAGAACGCCAGCGCCACGCCGGCCAGTGCGCCGACCACCTCCAGCACCACCCGCGATCCAAGCTGGTTCGGATCGTGGATGGACTGCAGCGCGATGCGCGCATACAGCGGCGACTCCAGCCGCACCATGCTGGTGTAGAACAGGTTCCACGCATCCAGGCCGGCGCCGACGACGACGGCGATGACGCAGGCCCACCCCAGCGCCACGCCGCTGGACCAGCGCAGCCGCGATGCCAGCCGCGACCACAGCCAGTAGACCAGGAAGCCGATCGCCAGCGCGATCAGGCCGGCCTCCAGCGACCCCAGCAGGCCGAAATGCAGCGGCAGGTTCATCGTCCACCCTCGGTAAAAGCGGCCAGTCTACGCGAGCCCCGCAGGCCCGCCCGGCATCAGCCCTCGTTCTCGGCGCGGACCGACACCTCGACCTGGTCCTGTTCGTCGACCGCCACGCTGACCAGCATCGGCCGGCAGCACACCTGGCAGTCCTCCACGTACTGCTGCGCGCCGGCGGAGGCGTCGATGGCCAGGTCGATCCACTCCCCGCAGTACGGGCAGGCGATCTCGCGGAACTCGAGCATCGAGGACATGGCCTCAGCGCACCGGGAAATCGTAGGCGGTGTCCGGCGCGGGCTCGGGCCGCAGCGTGTAGTGCCACCACTCCATCGGGTAGTTGGCAAAACCGCCGGCGGCCATCGCCTGCAGCAGGCGCCGGCGGTTGCCGGCCTGCGCCTCGTCCAGCCCCGGCGCATCGGTATGCGCGCGCGGGTCGAAGTAGTCGAAGCCGGTGCCCATGTCCAGCGGGACGCAGCTGCCGGCGCGGCAGTCGAGCAGGGTCAGGTCGACGGTGGCGCCGCGGCTGTGGCCGGAGGTCTCGGCGATGTAGCCGTCCAGCAATGCGCGCTTGTCCACGTTGGGGTAGTGGACGGCCTTGGCATGCGGATCGTCGGCGGTGGCGACCCAGGCGACGAACGCCTTCACCGAGTGCGCCGGACGGTAGCAGTCGAACACCTGCAGCGAGTAGCCCTGCGCGCGCAGCCGGGCCTGCACCCCGGCCAGGGCCGCGGCGACCGGTTCCAGCAGGTAGCACTTGGCGGCGTCGTAGCCGGGCACGGGACGACCGGTGAAGTTGTCGCTGCCGGCGTAGCGGATGTCCAGCGCGATGTCCGGCGCCAGCTCGCGGATCTCGCGCATGCCGGCCTGACCGGCATCGGTCGCCGGCGCGACCCGCACCTCCGCGGCCTGCGCCGCAGCCAGCGGCAGGAGCGCCAGCAACAGCGTGCAGACACGCCGGAAACGGTACGAGGTGATGGCGAAGGTCATGGCACAGCTCCCGGTCGATGCCGCCGCCGCGGCGATGCGTCGCCGGCGATCGGCGTCCCGGCATTGTGGACCCGCAGGCGCGATGCCGGCATCAGGGCAGCGCTTGCCCCGCCGGCGCCGGCGGCGCGGCGGACCCGGCACCGACCGAGGGCAGCAGGGTCAACGCATGCAGGATGCGCAGGTCCTCGGCATCGAGCACGTTGCCCTCCATGCCGCGGAAGCGGTTGCGGAACGCGCGCACGGTGGCGGCGCGGTCGTCCAGCGGATAGCCGATCAGGCGCAGGGCCAGCCACGGATCGAAACCATCCGGCGGCGGCGCTGCGTCGTCCGCCGGCCAGATGCCGAAGCCGGCCTCGGCCAGCCGCTTCCACGGGAACAGCGGGCCCGGGTCGATCTTGCGCCCGGGGGCGAAATCCTGGTGGCCGACGATCTGCGTGCGCGGAATGCGCAGCCGCGTGCACAGGTCGTCCAGCAACAGCAGCAGGCTGTCGATCTGCGCGTCCGGGAACGGCGAGTGGCCGTCGTTGTCCAGCTCGATGCCGATGGAGGCGGAGTTGATGTCGGTGATCGTGCCCCAGCGCCCCGGCCCGCCGTGCCAGGCGCGGCGTTCGTCGCTGACCAGTTGGTAGCGCGAACCGTCGGCGCCGACCAGGTAGTGCGCGCTGACCGGCCCGCCGCTGTTGCGGGTGCGCAGCGTGTGCAGGCTCTCCTGCACCGAATCCTGGTCGGTGTAGTGCAGCACGATCAGGATCGGGCGCCGCTCGTCCTGGTTGGGCGAGGGCTCCCAGGTCGCCAGCGGGTTGCGCTGCGGGACGTGGCCGCAGGCGGCAAGCAGCAGCGCCGACAGCAGCAGCAGCGGCAGCGGCAGCGGCAGCCGGCGGAAGGAACGCAATCGTAAGGCGGTCATGGCGATGGCCTGCGGTTCGAGGGGGAGGAAGTGTCCTGAGCGGGATGCGTGGAGCCGGGTCCCGAAGGGGGATGCAAGCACAAACCCGGCGCTACGGGGATGGGCAGGGCCCGCTCCAGGCGAAGTCGAGGTCGGGATAGTCGTAGCTGAAGTCGGCATCCGGGTCGACATGTTGCAGCCGCAGCCGGCGCACGCCGTCCTCCGTGGAGAACTGCAGCCAGGGTTCGGCATCGATGCTGGGATCGGCCCAGTCCACCAGCACGCGCTCGCCGACGAGCATCGCCGTGCCGCGCAGCCGCGGCGACCTGGCCGCGGCGAACTCGACGCCGGCACCGGCCGGGCACAGCCGTACCTGCCCGAACCAGGGATCGCGCCAGATGCCCAGCCACGGCGCCAGCGCGGCGGCGGTAGCGGGGATGCGTGTCGTCGTGTCCGGCGCGTGCGGCGCGGATGCCGGACGCGACGCACGCGCGCGTTCCAGTTCCGCGGCGTAGTGGTCGGTATCCAGCTGCCGCGCGTGCGGACGGGTGAAGCGCTTGAGCAGCGCCTCGCCAAGCGCCTCGCGCGCCTGCTCGCCCTCGCCGTTGATCAGGATGACGAAGCCGCTGCGGCGATCGGGCAGCAGCACCAGCGAGGAATACATGCCCATCAGCGTGCCGGTGTGCGCCACCTTCCACTGGCCATCGACGTCGGAGATGCGCCAGCCATAGCCATAGCCGTACATGCGGGTGCCGTCCCAGTCGCGCATGCGTTGGGAGATCGGCATCGGCGTCTGCAGTGTCCACACCGCCCGGCGCTGCTCGTCCGAGAGCCAGGGATGGGCGGGATCGGGCGTCAGCCAGGCCTGCATCCAGGTGAGCATGTCGTCGACGCTGCAGCGGATGCCGCCGGCCGCCATCGACGGCGAGTCGGGGATCACCTCGCCATCCTCGCGCACCGGCACGTTGCGGCCGTCGGCGCGCATGTGCGGCTGGGCGATGTTGCCGACCGCATCGCGCCGCCAGCTCCCCACCTGGCAGCGCTCCATCCCCAGCGGCGCGAACACCTGCTCGCGCACCAGCTGCTCGTAGGGCTGGCCGCCGGCGGCCGCGGCCACCTCGCCGGCGACCACGTACAGCAGGTTGTCGTAGGCGTAGTGGGAACGGAAGCTGTGGGTGGGCTTGAGATGGGCCAGCCCGGCGATGATGTCGGCGCGGGTGAAGTCGTTGGGCTCGGGCCACAGCATCAGGTCGCCGGCGCCCAGGCCCAGGCCGCTGTTGTGGATCAGCAGGTCGCGCACCTGGATGTTGGCGGTGACCCAGGGATCGTGCATGCGGAACTGCGGCAGGTATTTGGTGACCGGGTCGTCCCAGCGCAGTTTGCCGGCATCGACCAGCCGCGCCAGCACCGCGGTGGTCATCGCCTTGCTGTTGGAGGCGATCTTGAACAGCGTGTCGCCATCGATCCGCCCGCCCTCGCCCGCCACCCGCTCGCCGCGGGTGACGCGCTGCACGATGCGCCCGTCCTCGATCACCCCCACCGCGATGCCCGGCAGCTGGTAGCGGCGCACGGCCTGGTCGACCAGCATTTCCACGCGTGCGGCGTCCACCGCGGAAGCCTGCCCCCCGGAGGATGGTCCCTGCGAGGCATGTCCTTGTCCGGCCAGCAGCGCGGCGACCAACACAATCGGGAATTTCAGCCGCATCGTCGTGCCCCTTGCAAAAAAGGCGAACGGCCTGCCGAAGCAGGCCGTTCGCCACCTCCCCATCAGAAGTTCCAGGCCACCACCAGGTTCATGTAGCGCGGCGCCTGCCAGACCGTGCCTTCGCCGAAGTACGGAAGCTGCGTTCCCGGCTGGCCTTCGTAGCGCGAATGCACGTTGACCACCGTCTGCCTGTTGAGCAGGTTGTACACGGAGAAGCGGGCCTTCAGGTCGATGCCCTCCACGGGCAGCGTCCAGGTCACGCTGGCGCCCAGGTCCACGACCCAGGGCATCCGGCCGAACGCGCCGCGCTCGGAATAGACCAGCTCGCGGTTCGCCCAGTCCGAGCAGTTGGCCACGCACAGCCAGCCCGAACCACCGCCGCTGAACTCGCCCGGGCCACCCGCGGTGCGGCTGTCGTTGGGCCAGACCACGCCGAAGGCGGTGATCGGCCCGCCGGAGCGCGCGGAGAGCGTGCTGCCGAACGACCACTGCTCGTTGAGCTTGTAGCTGCCGCGCAGCTTGAACTGGTGGCGGAAGTCGTTGAACAGCACGCCGTAGCGCTCGTTGACCGCCGGATGGTCGTAGTACTGCACCAGGTTGGTGTCGGCGTAGCCGGTGTCCGAGTTCACCGGGCCTTCGATGTTGCCCTCGCTCTTGGACCAGATGTAGCTGGCGTTGAAGGCCCACTTGTCGTCCCAGGCGCGGTCGATCTGGAACTCGATCGCCTTGTAGGTGCGCTTGGGCTTCTTGTAGCCCATCACCACGCCGCTGCCGCCGGCCTGGTAGCCGTCCTTGGAGGAATCGAACTCGACCCAGCCGTCCGTGTCCGGGCACCACAGCGTCACCTTCTCGCCGGGGTTGATGATCGGCCAGTCGCCGGAGTACCAGGGGCAGCCTTCGACGTGGTTGATGCGCGCATCTTCCACGGCGCGGGTCATCCTGCGGTAGGTGGCATTGACGCCGTACGACCAGGCCTCGTTGATCGCCTGCTGGAAGCCGAGGATGTACTCGTCCTGGAACACCTGCTTCAGGTCGCGGGCGACCGCGGTGCGGACGTCGTCGGGCGCGGGGGCGTTGCCGTCGGTGTTGACCGCGCCGATCTGCGCGCCGAGGTCGGGCGCCAGGTAGGTCCCGCCGCCGTTCGGGTTCGGCCGCTCGACCCAGCCATTGAGCACGTAGTAGGTGTGCTCGTCCGTGGTGCCGCCGCCGAAGTAGTCGGTGAGCTTGTTGGTCAACGGCAGGTAGTAGCGGCCCGCGTTGCCGAACACCTTGGTCGAGCCGTCGCCCTTCACGTCCCAGCTGAAGCCAAGGCGCGGGGAGATCATGTCGTTGAACTTGGTCTTGGCGAAGGTGGCGCCGGAGGCCAGCTTGTTGTGGAACTGGTCGAAACGCACGCCGAGGTTCAACAGCAGGTTGGAAGTGACGTTCCAGTTGTCCTCCAGGTAGAACGCCTGCGCCTTGGTGCTGACCGGGGAGCCGGTGATGTAGCGGCGCGCATCGATGATGCGGGTGACGCCGTCCGGGATCAGCGCGCCGTTCGGCAGCACCCCGCCCGGCGTGGCGGCCTGGGCCTGGTAGCTGACGCCATCGCCCGGGTACACCACCGAGCTGTCCGAATCCATCACTTCCTGGTCCAGGCCAAAGCGCACCAGGTGGTCGCCGAGCGTCCACTCGAAGTCCAGGCGCGTGGCCTCGCGCTTGTCGTGGCGGCTGCTGATGCTGCTGTTGGTCGGATGGCAGCCCTCGTTGGACTTGGGACCGTAGATCTGCGTGTAGCTGCTGGCCAGGGTGACGATGCTGCAGTCGCCGTCCAGCGGGCTGCCGCTGGTGGCGCTGCGCTTGTTCACGCCATACATCGCCTTGGCGACGAAGTTGTCGGTGAGGTGGCCGGTATAGGTGAGCGACCAGTTGTCGCCGCCCGAGCCGGCGCTGCTCTGGCCCGACGGCGCGCCGAACTCGCCGCTGTCCCAGTCGTAGTCGTCGTAGCTGGTGGTGACGGTATCGGCCTTGTCGGAGAAGGCCAGCAGCTCCAGCAGGTGGTCGTCGGTGATGCGCCAGTCGAGCTTTCCGCCCCAGAAGCCATTGTTGCCCTTGGTCTTCCAGGCCTCGCTGGTGTCGATGTCGCGGGAGTCGTTGTCGCGGTCCTCGTACATGGCGAAGAAGAACAGCCGGTCCCTCACGATCGGACCGGACGCCCAGACGTTGGTCTTGAACAGCGGGTTGGTATCGCGGCTGGTGCGGTCGCGCTCGTCGATGGTGCCGTCGCGGTGGAAGTGGTCCTTCTTCGCCGAAGCCCACGCCGAGGGTTCCATGGTGACTTCCACGCCGCCCTGGAACTCGTTGGTGCCCGAGCGGGTGATGGCGTTGATGACGCCGCCGGTGCTGCGGCCGAATTCGGCCGAGTAGCCGCCGGTCTTGACCTGGAATTCCTGGTAGAAGTTGAACGGCACCGTCGAGAAGCCCTGGCGGCGATACGGATCGGTCACGTTGAGGCCGTTGATGTAGTAGGCGTTCTCGGCCACCGACGAACCGCCGAAGGTCAGGCCGCCGAAGGTGGCACCGGAGGCGACCACGCCGGGTGCCAGCAGCGCCACCGCCCCCACGCTCTGGTCCACCGGCAGGCGTGCCAGTTCCTGTCGGCTGACGTTGAACGAGGTCTCGGTGGAATGCACGTCCACGCGGTTGACGATCCTCGAACCCACCACCTGCACCGAATCCAGCGTCACCGCGTCGCCGCTGCCGCCCAGGTTGACGGTGGTGGTGCCGCCCAGCGACACGCTCACCCCCAGCGGCTCCCTGTCGGTTGTCCCGTCGCGCCTGACCTGCAGGGTGTAGTTGCCCACGGGCAGCTGGCCCAGGCGATAGGTGCCGTCGCTGCCGACGGTGACCGTGCGCGTCAGCCCGGTATCGGGGTTGGTGATGGTGATCTGGTCGCCGGCGTTCGCCCGACCGGCGATGGCGCCGGTCGCGCTCTGCGCCATCGCCATCGGTGCCATCGCGCCCAGGCAGGCGCCCAGCGCGACGCACAGTGCCGCCTTCCTCAAACTCTTGCCGTTCATCCTGCTCTCTCCTTCAGGTGAAATGGTGGTGGTTGCTTGCCAAACGTGCCGTCCCCGGCGTCAGTGCCGATCCCCGAGCGGCAGCATCCGCCAGTCGAAGTCGTAGTCCCATTGATCGAAATACAGGTTGCCGCCGCGCCATTCGGCTTCGCCGCGTTGCGAATCGACGGTCTCCGAGCGGAAGAACCGCTTGGCCGGCACCAGCGGCTGCGTCCAGTCGTCGTTGAACGCGATGCGGTACGCATCCAGGCCGCCGAAGTAGAAGTCGCGCAGCGCCGGATCGTCGCTGTCCAGCGCGCCGGTGGTCACGTCCATCGGCACCCAGCCGTATGGCGCCAGGTACATCCAGCCCCAGTCGTGCATGTTGTCGTAGCCGACGTCGTCGTCGGAGAAGGTCCAGCCGGACTGCCAGCGCGCGGGGATGCCGTTCATGCGCAGCAGCGCGATCAGCAGCAGGGTCTGCTGGCCGCAGTCGGCGTGGCCGGCATGCAGCGCGTAGTCGCTGATGTTGGACAGGGTGGAGTACTCGCGCGCGCCGGCCCAGGGAATGCGGTCGACCGCGGCGAACAGCTTGCGCGCGATGCGGTAGGGATTGGTCTCATCGCCCACCACCTGGCGCGAGAACTCGCGCAGTGCCGGGGTGAACACCACGTGCGGTGGCCGCTGCTGCAGGTAGGGCGCCAGTTCGGCGCTGGCCGGTGCCGGAACCACCTTGTCCGGGTCGATGTCGAAGTGGCGCGCGTAGACGGTCAGCTCGTAGCTGATGGAGAACGTCGTCGGCTGGCCCGCCACCGCCGGCGCCTGCAGGTAGGCGGTGCGCTGCAGGGTGTCCTCGGCCGCGGGCTCGCCGCCGGCCGGCACGCTGCCGAGCCAGCGGATGTCCTCCTGCTGGCCGGGCATGGCGCGCGGATACGGGATCCAGGCGCGCACGGTCTCGCCGGCGGGAACCGCGTCGGCATGCACGGTGAGCGACTGGGTCACGCGCAGGCGGCGCGGCGCCAGGCTGGTGGCCGCGCTGTCGCGTGCGGCGTCGAGCACCTCGCGGTGATGCGGATTCAAGGTCTCGTAGGGGCCGCTGCGGAAAGGCTTCACCGGCGGCGCGCGGCGCGCGGCCGCTTCGGGACTGAGCCGGAACAGGTTGGAGGGCGCACGGTTGAAGTAGCGGCGCTGGCCGTCGATGTCCAGGTGCTCGATCAGGCCGGCGTCGTCCCAGGCGGCGAACTCGTCATCGCGCAGGTCGGGGATCGCGGTGCGGATCCTGGCCTTGGCCTGTTCGGCGTCGAGGCCGAAATCCAGCCGCATGCGGCGCATGCGCTCGCGCTCGAACTCGAACGCGCCGCGCTGCGCGTCCGCCAGTTGCGGGTCCGCCAGCGCCTGCGCGATGGCGGCCTCGGCCTGCGCGAACTGCCCGCGATCGACCTGAGCCACGACCTGCTGCAGCGTCGCAGCCGGCTGCGCGGCCACCACCGGTACAGCCGCACCCAGCACCACGGCCAGCAGCAGCGGCACGAACCACTGGCGCGCGGCGCGCGGCATTGCGATAACGGAGGAACGACGGCGGCTTGCCACGACGACACTTCCCGAGGTGCGGGTGGGATGGGGGTTGTGTAGCACGCGACCCACACCTCGTCAATAATTTATTCTTGCAATCGAAAGTCAAAGGAATAACTATTCGATGACCTGCTTCCCCGGAGACCGCGCAGCCATGAAACGCCTGTTTCGTTCCCTTGGCCCGCTGCCGCGCAGCATCGCCCCCATCCTCCTGCTGCTGGCATTTCTGGTCCCCGCCGCGAACGCGCGCCAGGCGCTCGCCGTGGACGCGGACACGGGTGTCATCGCCCTGTCCCGTGCACAGCTCACGCCGCAGCACTGGATAGACCTGCAGCCGGATCCGGACAGGCCCATCCTCGACCGCGCGGCGATCGCCGCGCAGAACGCGCGCATGCGCGCCGAGGATCCCGCCATCCACGACCTGCGCGCGCTGCCGCAGCCGATGCCGGCGGCCTGGGTGCGCGAGCGGATCGGCGAGCTGTCGTCGCCGCCCAGCCGCCCGCTGTACGACGAATCCGGCCAGCGGATCGATGCGGCCAGGCTGGCCCGGCTGCAGGCCAGCCTGGCGCTGGACGCGATCCCGGCCACCCAGCCGCTGCAGTACGGGCTGGTCGTCCATCGCGCCGCGCTGCGCGCATTCCCGACCTCGTTGCGGGTGTTCAGCCGCATCGGCGACACCGACATCGACCGCTTCCAGGAATCGGCGCTGTTCCCCGGCGACGCGGTGGCCGTGCTGCACGAAAGCGGCGACGGCCAGTGGGTGTTCGTCGCCAGCGAGCGCTACTACGCCTGGATGGAGAAGGCCTTCGTCGCCACCGGCAGCGCCGAGCAGGTGTTCGGCTACGCACGCAAGACGCCCTACCGGATCATCACCGGTGCCACCGCCTTCACCGCCTACACGCCCGAGCAGCCGCAGGTCTCGCGGCTGCAGCTGGACATGGGCGTGCGCGTGCCGGTGCTGGCCGACTGGCCGGTGGACCAGCCGGTCAACGGCCAGCAGGCCTACACCTCGTACGTGATCGAACTGCCCATCCGCGATGCCGACGGCCACCTGCAACTGGTCCCCGCGCTGCTGCCGCGCACCGCCGACAGCGCCGACGACTACCTGCCGCTGACCCCGCGCAACCTCATCACTCAGGCCTTCAAGTTCCTCGGCGAGCGCTACGGCTGGGGCCACGACTACGGCACCCGCGACTGCAGCGGCTTCGTCTCGGAGATCTACCGCAGCTTCGGCGTGCTGGTACCGCGCAACACCAGCGCGCAGGCGGTCAGCCCGGCGCTGGACCGCATCGCCTTCGACACCACCGACGGCAGCGCCAAGCGCATGGCCGCGGTCAAGGCGCTGCAGGTCGGCGACCTGGTCTACATCCCCGGCCACGTGATGGTCACGCTCGGCCACGACCAGGGCCTGACCTACATGATCCACGACACCGCCGGCGGCGGCTGGCGCGGGCCCGACGGCAAGCGCGTGTCCGCGCACCTCAACGGCGTGTCGGTCACGCCGCTGGAGCCGATGCTGGCCAGCGACACCGCCACCTACGTCGACATCATCACCAACATCCAGCGCATCCGCTGAAAGACCATCAATGAAGATCACCGACATACAGCTCGGCATGCTGCGCGTGCCGCTGAAGACCCCGTTCAAGACCGCGCTGCGCACCGTGGAGACGGTCGAGGACGTGGTGGTGCTGATCCGCACCGACAGCGGCCATACCGGCTACGGCGAGGCGCCGGCCACCGCGCCGATCACCGGCGATACCCACGGCTCGATCATCGAGGCCATCGACAAGTTCATCAAGCCGCGGCTGATCGGCCAGGAGATCGCCAACCTCAACCACATCACCGGGCTGATCCAGACCACGATGGAACGCAACACCAGCGCCAAGGCGGCGGTGGAGATCGCCGTGTACGACCTGTGGGCGCAGTTGTACGGCGCGCCGCTGTACAAGCTGCTCGGCGGCGGCGATCCGGTGATCACCACCGACATCACCATCAGCGTGGACTACATCGACAAGATGGTGGCCGACTCGCTGTCGGCGATCGAGCGCGGCTTCGAGTCGCTGAAGATCAAGGTGGGCAAGGACATCGGCCTGGACATCGAGCGGGTCAAGGCGATCCATGCCGCGGTCGAGGGCCGCGCGCTGCTGCGGCTGGACGCCAACCAGGGCTGGACCGCCAAGCAGGCGGTGTACGCGATGAACACGCTGGAGGAAGCCGGCGTGGTGCTGGAGCTGCTGGAGCAGCCGGTCAAGGCGGCCGACATCGACGGGCTCAAGTACGTCACCGAGCGCGTGCACACCCCGGTGATGGCCGACGAGAGCGTGTTCGCCCCGACCCAGGTGTTCGACCTGATCGAGCGCCGCGCCGCCGACATCATCAACATCAAGCTGATGAAGACCGGCGGCATCTCCAACGCCATCCGCATCGCCGACATCGCCTCGCTGTACGGCATGCAGTGCATGATCGGCTGCATGATCGAGTCGAGCATCAGCGTGGCCGCGGCGGTGCACGTGGCGGTGGCCAAGTCGGACGTGATCACCAAGGTGGACCTGGACGGGCCGTCGCTGGGCGTGTTCAACCCGGTCGAGGGCGGGGTCAACTTCAACGAGTCGGAGATCACCATCGGCGATGCGCCGGGGCTGGGCATCCGCGAGATCCGCGGGCTGGAGATGCTGAGCCCATGAGGCTGTTGCTCTGCCCCCTCCCTTGCGCGCAGCGCAGGGGAGGGTTGGGGAGGGGTGCCTTTGCTTTGGCTTTCGGTTTTCCGGCCCCCATCCGCAGCGGCAGAGTAGAACCCGGCCGCCGATTCCCACTGGCGGAGTGAGCCTGGAGCGTGCAGTACCTTGAGAGAGCCGATGGAGATTTTCGGAAGGGGCATGGGTCGTAAAGCTGAAGAGCAACAGCACCCCTCCCCGGCCCTCCCCTGCGCTGCGCGCAAGGGAGGGGAACAGCAACAGCAACAGCAACAGCAACAGCAACAGCAAGGATGATTGCCTGCCATGCCCCGCGGAGACCATGATCGCGCCATGCCCCCCCTGGTGAAAATCCGCTCCGAACGCGACAGCATGTCGGCCATCGAACGCCGCATCGCCGACTTCATCCTCGACAACGCCCACCTGCTGCGCGACTACTCCTCGCAGCAGCTCGCCAGCGCGCTGGGCATCAGCCAGTCCAGCGTGGTCAAGTTCAGCCAGAAACTGGGCTTCCGCGGCTATCCGGACCTGAAGTATTCGGTCGGCGAAGCGGTGGCGCGTGCCGGCAACGGCCTGCCCGACGGCCAGTCGCGCCACACCGCCGACGACGACGCCTACACCCGGCTCGACGAATCGCTGCGCCAGGCAAAGGCCGCCGCCGAGGAGGAGACGCGCCTGCTCAATCCGCGCGAGACCATCGAGGCCATCGTCGCCCTGCTCGACGGCGCGCCCAAGGTGTTCGTCTGCGGCCTCGGCGACGACGGCCTGTTCGCCCGCGAGTTCGCCATGCGCCTGTCGCTGCTGGGCATGCTCACCGTGCACCACGCCGACCCGATCCTGATGATGTCCAACCTGTCGGCCGCACGCGCCGGCGACGCGCTGCTGATGTTCTCCGAGTTCGGCAAGCTGCCGCAGATCACCCAGCTGTCGCGGCAGTTCCAGGCCTGCGGCGGCAAGGTGGTCTCCATCACCCGCCATACCGCCAACCCGCTGCGCGCGCTGGCCGATGCCTCGCTGGCCATTTCCGCGCACGACGACGCCCCGCACGTGGAACAACTGCTGTACCGTTCCTCGCTGCAGTACCTGCTCGATTTCCTGTTCGTGCTGCTGTGCCAGACCAACCCCGAACGCGATCGCCAGCTGGCGATGAACCTGGAACGGGTCGGCCAGTTGCTCGACACCTGATCCTCCTGCCACCGGAGCCCCCCCATGTCCTCCATTGCGCATTCCCCGCCGACCCGCATTGCCGCACGCATGCTCGCCCATACAGCCGGCAGGACGGCGATGCGACGCTGCGCCGGCGTGCTGCTGGCGCTGGCCTCGATGCAGGCCTGGGCCGCCGGCACGACGCCCGCATCGATCCCGGCGCTGGCACAGGCGCAACAGCTGGTGGTGGTCACCAGCCCGGACTGGAACGCCCCGCATGGTCAGTTGCAGGCCTTCGAGCGCGATGCTTCCGGGCAGTGGCAGGCGCGCGGCGAGGGCTTCGCGGTGGCGCTGGGGCGCAACGGCAGCGCCTGGGGCGAGGGCCTGCATCCGCAGCCGGTCGCCGTCGGCGAGGGCCTGCGCAAGCACGAGGGCGACGGCCGCAGCCCGGCCGGAATCTTCGCCATCGGCGAAGCGTTCGGCTATGCCGAGCGGATCGACAGCGCCATGCCGTACCAGCCGATGCTGCAGAGCAGCTACTGCATCGACGTGGCGGACTCGCCGCTGTACAACCGCATCGTCGACGCCGAACAGGTCGGCACCGAGGCGGTGGCCGGCTCCACCGAACCGATGCGGCTGGACCTGCACAACGACGGCGACCGCCGCTACCGCGAAGGCTTCGTGATCGAGCACAACCCGCGCGCGCAACCGGGCCTGGGCAGCTGCATCTTCGCCCACCTGTGGCGCCGCCCCGGCGAGGCCACCGCCGGCTGCACGGCGATGGAGCCGGCCAACATGCACCGGCTGCTGGCCTGGCTCCAGCCGGCGGCGCGGCCGCTGTTCGTGCTGCTGCCGCTGGACGAGTACCGCCGCCTGCAGGCGCAATGGGGCCTGCCTGCGCTCGCCGGAGCCGCGCCGTGAGCGCGGCCGGCGACCGGAATCCGCACCTGGTCCGGGCGGTCAGCCGCTGGCAGATCGTCGGGTTGTCGATCAACGACGTCATCGGCAGCGGCATCTACCTGCTGCCGGCCGCCGCGGCGGCGCTGCTGGGGCCGATGAGCCTGTGGGCGGTGCTGCTGGCCGGGTCGGCGGTGGCGCTGCTGGTGCTTTGCTACGCGCAGGCGGCCAGCTACTTCGACGAACCGGGCGGCAGCTACCTGTATGCGCGCGAGGCGTTCGGCCGCTTCGCCGGCTTCGAGATCGGCTGGATGATCTGGCTGACCCGCATCAGCTCGGCCGCGGCATTGAGCAATGGCCTGGCCGATGCGGTGGCGCGCTTCTGGCCGGCTGCCGGCGGCGACGGCGCGGCGCGGCTGTTCGTGGTCGCCGGCTCGCTGGCGTTCCTGACCGCGATCAACGTGATCGGGGTGAAGTCGGCCGCGCGCACCGGCGTGGCGCTGGTGATCGGCAAGCTGGTGCCGCTGGTGCTGTTCGTCGGCATCGGCATCTTCTACGTCGACTGGTCGTGGGCGTTCTCCGGGCAGGCACCGGACCCTCGCAACCTGCGCAACCTCGGCGAGGCCGCTTTGCTGCTGCTGTTCGCCTACGCCGGCTTCGAGAACATCCCCGCCGCCGCCGGCGAGTACAGGAACCCGCGCCGCGACGTGCCATTCGCGCTGATCACCATGATCGTCACGGTGACGCTGATCTACGCCGCGGTGCAGGTGGTGGCGCAGGGCACGCTGCCCGGCATCGCCAGCTCGGCCACGCCGCTGGCCGACGCCGCCGCGCGCTTCAGCGGCGAGGGACTGGCGCTGATCCTCACCGTCGGCGCCACCATCTCGATCCTCGGCACCACCAGCAACACGGTGATGCTGGGCCCGCGCTTCCTGTTCGCGCTGGCCAAGGACGGCTTCGGCCCGGCGTTCCTGGCGCGGGTGCACCCGCGCTTCCACACTCCCGCCGCGGCGATCATCGTGCAGGGCGTGGTGTCGCTGGCGCTGGCGCTGTCGGGCACGTTCGTGCAGCTGGCGCTGCTGTCGATGGTGACGCGGCTGTTCGCCTACATCGGCACCGCGGCGGCGGTGATCGTGCTGGCGCGCAAGTACGGCAACCGTCCCGGCGCGCTGCGGCTGCCGGGCGGACCGGCGATCCCGGTCGCCGCGCTGCTGCTGTCGCTGGCGCTGCTGGCCAGCGCCAGCTGGCAGAACCTGGCCGCCGCCGCGGCGGCGCTGGCGGTCGGTGCGGTGATCTACCTGTTCCCGCGCAAGGCCGCCTGAACCGGCCGCAGGCGCCGATCCTGCTGCGGCGGGATCGGCGCCTGCGGCCGCGACGACACGCTCAGCCGCCTTCCGCGGCCTGGCGCATCCGCCGCATCCGCCGGACCAGGCCGATCGCCTGCAGCAGCGAGTAGGTCACCAGCATCGCCGCCAGCCCCAGCGTGAACGGACTGGCCTGCTGCAGCGTGGCGGCGGCGCCATCGGCGAATGCCCCCTGCCTCCAGCGCCAGGCCAGCCTGCCCAGCAGCAGCAGGCCCAGGCCGACACCGATCCACGGATGCGGCGTATAGCCGGCAACGCCATCGCGGTACTGGAACGCGGTGTGCTTCAGCGCCAGCCACGCCAGCCCCGCACCGGCGACGACGCCGATCGCCATGCCCGGGCGCACCGCAGGCTGCAGCACCGCCAGCGCGAGCAACAACAGCGTCACCACCGACAGCACCACGATCCGCACCGCCGTGCGCCGCGGCTGCCAGCGCTGCCAGCCGAACTGCCGGCGCATGCGCCGGTAATAGAGCCAGCCCACCGCACCTGCGGTCAGCACCGGCGTGAGCAAGGGCAAGGCGTGCGCGGCCATGGCGGATCCTGCAGGAGGCGACGACCCGGATTATGCCGCGATCAGGCCGCGCGCAACGGCCATGTTGACGCGGACCTCACGCCTTGCCGCATCGGGCTTAACGGCCCCGGCACTAATGTTTTTGGTTCTATGCATCATCGAGGAGGTTGTCATGGGCATCACCTACCAGATCCCGGGCCAGGTCCCGAACGACGGCGACGACACGCGTCTTTCCGGCTACTGGCGCGAGCGCTTCACCGCCGAGCCGTACTACGCCGAAGGCGACAATTTCGAGGACTTCGAACCGGCCTACCGCGCAGGCTACCAGGCGCGCGTGCGCGATATCGCCCGCGCCTACGACGAAGTGGAAGGCGAGCTGCAGGCGCAATGGGAAGCCGACCGCAAGGCGGGCAAGGCCAAGCTGGAATGGGAACGGGCCAAGCACGCGGTACGTCGCGCCTGGGATGAAGCCACCGAGCGCGGCAGCAACGACAAACGCTAGACTCGCAAGGCCCGGCCTGCGCCGGGACACACGTCCCTCGACACATCGGAGCCGCCATGAACCATCGACGACTGCTGGGCCTTTGCCTGTTCGCCGTGCTGCCGCTGTCGGCCTGCGCCATCGCCGACAACGGCGCCGCCCCCGCGGCGGTCACCCGCGACGCATGGCCGTTCCAGGCCGCCGAGTACGGCCGCTTCGACGAGCCGTGGGCGATGAGCTTCCTGCCCGACGGCACGCTGCTGGTCACCGAGAAGCGCGGCCGGCTGCTGCACTACGACCTGGACAGCCGCACGAAGTCGCAGATCGCCGGCGTGCCGACGGTGGCCTACGGCGGCCAGGGCGGCTTCGGCGACGTGCTGCCGCATCCGGATTTCGCCGACAACGGCTGGATCTACATCAGCTACGCCGAACCCGGTGAGGGCGACACCCGCGGCGCCGCGGTGGCGCGCGCCAGGCTGGCGCTGGCCGGCGACGGCAGCGGCACGCTGTCGGACTTCAGCGTGATCTGGCGCCAGGTGCCCAAGGTCAGCGGGCAGGGCCACTACGGCCACCGGCTGGCGTTCGGCCCGGACGGCAAGCTGTGGATCAGCTCCAGCGAACGGCAGAAGTTCGACCCGGCGCAGGACATGCAGTCCAACCTGGGCAAGATCGTGCGCCTGAACGACGACGGCAGCGTGCCGGCCGACAACCCGTTCGCCGACCAGGGCGGGGTGGCCGCGCAGGTGTGGTCGCTCGGCCACCGCAACGCGCTGGGCATCGCCTTCGACGCGCAGGGCCGGCTGTGGGAGCACGAGATGGGCCCCAAGGGCGGCGACGAGCTGAACCTGATCCAGCGTGGCGGCAACTACGGCTATCCGGTCGTCTCCAACGGCGACCACTACGACGGCCGTCCGATTCCCGACCACGACACCCGCCCCGAGTTCGTCGCGCCGAAGGTTAGCTGGACGCCGGTGATCTCGCCGGCCGGCTTCATCATCTACAGCGGCACGCTGTTCCCGCAGTGGCAGGGCAACGGCTTCATCGGCGGGCTGTCGTCCAAGGCGTTGGTGCGCGTGGAGTTCGACGGCGACAGCGCGCGCGAGGCCGGGCGCTACGACATGGGCGAGCGCATCCGCGAGGTCGAACAGGGCCCGGACGGCGCCATCTGGCTGCTGGAGGACGGCAAGGACGGCCGCTTGCTGAAGCTCACGCCGCGCCGCACGTAGGCATCATCGGCCGCGCTGGCGACGAACGCGTCGCCACGCGCCAGTCAGGGCGACAATCCGGTCTTCCCGTGCCTGGCCCGCACGCAGGCCATGGGCGGCGCTACGGCGCCAGCAGCTCGAACTGCACCGCCTCGCCCGCCTGCGCATCGGCGCACACCCACAGGTCGAACAGGCCCGGCTCGGCGCCGTACTCGCCGCGCGGGTTGGTGAAGGCCAGTACGTGGCGATCCAGGGCGAACGTCACCTGCGCACTCTCGCCGGGCTGCAGCGCGATCTTGCGGAACGCCTTGAGCTCGCGCACCGGCCGCACCCGGCTGGCGACGCGGTCGTGCACGTACAGCTGCACCACTTCCTCGCCGGCCACCGCGCCGGTGTTGGTCACCGTGGTGGTCACGGTCAGGGTCTCGTCCCAGCCCAGCCGCCCGCTGCTCAGCGACGGCACGCCGTACTCGAACGTGGTGTAGCCCAGGCCGTGGCCGAACGGATACAGCGGCGCATCCGGGATCTCGCGCCAGCGTGCCTTGAACTCCTTCATCTCCGGCACTTCCGGCCGCCCGGTGCGCGGATGGTTGTAGAAGAACGGCTGCTGCCCGGACGCCAGCGGAAAGCTCACCGGCAACCGCGCCGACGGGCTGTAGTCGCCGAACAGCACGTCGGCCACCGCGTGGCCGGTCTGGGTGCCGAGGAACCAGGTCACCGCGATCGCCTGCGCGTCGCGCACCGCGCCGTGCAGCGCCAGCGCGCGGCCGTTGCGCAGCAGCACCACCAGCGGCGTGCCGGTGGCCGCCACCGCCTCGGCCAGCGCCTGCTGCGCCGCCGGCAGCACGATCTCGGTGCGCGACTGCGCCTCGCCGCTGTAGCGCTGCGGCTCGCCCAGCGCCAGCACCGCCACGTCGGCGGCGCGCGCGGCGGCCACCGCGGCCTCGATGCCGCCGTCCAGCGGCGCCTCCAGCTCGCAGCCCGGTTCGATCGCCAGCAGCACCTCGTCGGCCAACGCCGCGCGCACGCCCTGCTCCAGCGTCACGTAGCGCGACTTGTCGCCGAACAGCGTCCAGCAGCCCTCGATGTTCTCGCGGTCGCGCGCGAACGGGCCGATCAGCGCGATCTTCTGCCCGGCCTTGCGCAGCGGCAGCACCGCGCCCTCGTTCTTCAGCAGCACGATCGAACGCCGCGCCGCATCGCGCGCCAGCGCATCGTGCGCGGGCAGGTACGAGGCATCGGCCTCGCGTGCCGGGTCGAGCGAACGGTAGGGGTCGTCGAACAGGCCGATGGCTTCCTTCAGCTCCAGCACCCGCCGCACCGCCGCGTCCAGCGCTTCCACCGGCACCTCGCCGTCTTCCACCAGCGCCGGCAGGTGGTCGGCGAAGAAGCCGCTCTGCATGCTCATGTCCATGCCGGCCAGGAACGCCTTCCTGGTCGCATCGCGCGCATCGCTGGCGTAGCCGTGGGCGATCAGCTCCATGTCGGCGGTGTAGTCGGAGATCACCACGCCGGGGAAGCGCCACTCGCCGCGCAGGATGTCGGTCAGCAGTTCGTGGTTGGCGCTGGCCGGCACGCCGTTGATGTCGTTGAACGAGGTCATCACCGACAGCGCGCCGGCACCGAGCGCGGCCTGGAACGGCGGCAGGTGCACGTCGCGCAGGGTCTGCGGCGAGATGTCCACGGTGTTGTATTCCATGCCGGCGGTGACCGCGCCGTAGGCGGCGAAATGCTTGGGCGTGGCCAGCA
Organism: Pseudomonadota bacterium; assembly: GCA_023425225.1. Lineage (GTDB taxonomy): Bacteria > Pseudomonadota > Gammaproteobacteria > Xanthomonadales > Xanthomonadaceae > MMGLT7. Next base: position 5,463 of record JAFADB010000090.1, on the reverse strand, counting down.
GCGCATCGGCCGCGCGCAGGTCCCCGCCCTGGAAGCCGCGCACACGCGCGGCGGCGAACGCGCAGCCCAGCACCACGTCCTCGCCGGCGCCCTCGGCGCCTCGGCCCCAGCGCTGGTCGCGGGCGATGTCGATCGCTGGCGCATAGGTCCAGTGGATGCCGGCGGCGGTGGCCTCGACCGCGGTGGCGCGGGCGGTGCGCTCGGCCAGTTCCGGCTCGAAGCTGGCGGCCTCGCCCAGCGGGATCGGAAACACCGTGCGCATGCCGTGGATCACGTCGGCGGCCAGGATCACCGGGATGCCGAGCCGGCTCTCCTCCACCGCCACGCGCTGGATCTGCCGCCCCAGCTCGGCGCCGACGCCGTTGAACAGCGAGCCGACGCGGCCTTCGCGCACCTGCTGCAGCACCTGCTCGGCGTTGCTGACGTTGGCCTCCGGGTTCACCTCGGGGGCGAACGGCCGCACCATGTCGGCGAACACGCCGAGCTGGCCGACCTTTTCCTCCACGGTCATGCGGGCGAGCAGGGATTCGATGCGGGGGGATGCCATGGGGGAGTCCGGGGGCGAAAACGTTTACATGAACGCGCCATTCTAGCGGTCCGGGCGCAGGCCGACACGTGGCGGCATGTTCAGCGATGTGCAAGGACGCGGCAGGAGGAACGGGCGTCAGGCGGGGTGCCGGAGCCCGTGGAGACCGGGCAGAGGAAACCGAACGGAGAACGGCGCTCGTTCCGGTGACGCTTCACGGCGGCAAGCGCCGTTCCCGCGCCAGCGCACCTTGCCGAGGACAAATCCGATCGTCGCTCCCGCGCAGAGCCTGCCCCCAGCCTAAGGCGGGGGTGGGAGCCCATGGACGTTGCCGCGATTGGACCGCGTTTCAGACGACCGCGGTCGCTTTGGGAAAACCCGGAGCCACGGCAACGGCACCCCTCCCCGGCCCTCCCCTGCTTCGCAAGGGAGGGGTAGGCGCCCCGGTTCGCCACTGGCGGCTAGGAATCGAAGTACGCCTCGAAGATGCGCCCGTGCAGTTCGCCCAGCGCGACCTGGATCTCGTCCATGAAGCCGGCGGCATCGTGGGCCGCCAGCCAGGCCGGGTCGGCCTGCCGCACCAGCCCGACCGTGCGCATCATCGCCCGCTCGACCTGCGGCCGCGGCGGCATCGCCGGCAGGATCTGCTGCGCCCGCGTCAGGCAGAACAGCACGCTGCGCGGGAACTCGCCGTTCTGCAGCAGGAAGCGCAGCGCATGCTCGCCGGTCACGCGCTGGCGCACGTTGCGGCGGTACATCTGGTAGGCGGCCAGCGAGCGCAGCACGCTCATCCACTGCAGGTTGCTGTAGGCCTCCAGGTCGTCGGCCTGGCGCGGCGTGACCAGCCCGGTGGCGCCAGCGTCGATGATGCGCGTGGTCATGTCGGCCTGTTCGATTGCCGTGCCCAGGCGCAGGAACTGGAAGCCGATGTCGCGGCTGACGTTGGCGGTCAGCAGCCCGGAGACCTTCAGGCAGGCGTCGGTGATGCGGCCCAGGAAGTCCTGGCGGTAGCGCCGGCCGATGCCGCGCTCGCCCTCGCCGGCGATGTGCAGGTGCAGGTCGTTGACCGCCTCCCACACGTCCTGCGGCAGCGTATCGCGGATGCTGCGCAGGATCTCGCGCGCCTGCTCGACCGAGGAATGCAGCGAGGACGGATTGCGTTCGTCCAGCAGCAGGAAGCGCATGACGTCGGTGTCGGCGACGTCGCCGCCGGCTTCCGGGAACAGCGTGTTGAAGATCTCGCCGGCGCCGACGGTGTCGACCATCGGCCGCCAGGTGAAACGCACCGAGCGCGGCAGGTCCAGCTGCAGCAGGCTGCCCACCCCGACCAGCCGCGCGGTGTTCTCGGCGCGGCGCAGGTAGCGGCTGAACCAGTAGAGGTTGTTGGCGACACGGGAAAGCATCAGGGCTCCTCGTCCAGGTCCACCACCCAGGTGTCCTTGGCGCCGCCGCCCTGGGAGGAATTGACCACCAGCGAGCCTTCGGTCATCGCCACCCGGGTCAGTCCGCCGGTGGTGACGTAGGTATCCTCGCGCGAGAGGATGAACGGGCGCAGATCCAGATGCCGCGGCGACGGGCCGTCCTCGGTGACGATCGGCGCGGTGGACAGGTTGAGCGTGGGCTGGGCCATGTAGTTGCGCGGGTCGGCCTCGATCAGCGCGCGGAACTTCTCCTGCTCGGCGCGGGTCGAGCGCGGGCCGATCAGCATGCCGTAGCCGCCGGACTCGTTGGCCGGCTTGACCACCAGTTCGTGCAGGTGCTCGAGCACGTACTGCCGGTCCTTGTCGTCGTGGCACAGGTAGCTGGGCACGTTGGGCAGGATCGGCTCCTCGTCCAGGTAGTAGCGGATCATCTTCGGCACGTAGGCGAACACCACCTTGTCGTCGGCCACGCCGGCGCCTGGCGCGTTGGCCAGCGCCACCTTGCCGGCGCGCCAGCTGCGGATCAGCCCGGGCACGCCCAGCACCGAGTCCGGGCGGAACGTCTCCGGGTCGATGAACAGGTCGTCGATGCGGCGGTAGATCACGTCCACCCGGCGCGGGCCGTAGACGGTGCGCATGTAGGTGCAGTCATCGTCGGCCACGAACAGGTCGCCGCCCTCCACCAGCTCGATGCCCATCGCCTGCGCCAGGTAGGCGTGCTCGAAGTAGGCGCTGTTGAACACGCCCGGGGTGAGCAGCGCGATCACCGGCTGCTCGCCGGGTCGCGGGGTCAGCGCGGCCAGGGTGTCGTACAGCTGCGAGGGATACTCGTCCACCGGCAGGATCGCGCTGGTGCCGAACAGCTCGGGGAACACCCGCTTGGCGACCATGCGGTTCTCCAGCATGTACGACACGCCGGAGGGAATGCGCAGGTTGTCCTCCAGCGCGTAGAGCGTGCCGTCGGCGTCGCGCACCAGGTCCGAGCCGCACACGTGCGCCCATACCCCCAGCGGCGGCACGATGCCCACGCACTGCGGACGGAAGTTGACCGAATCGGACAGCAGCATCGCCGGGAACACCTTGTCCTTGACGATCTGCTGGCGGCCGTAGAGGTCGCCGATGAACAGGTTGAGCGCGCGCATGCGCTGCTTGAGGCCGGCCTCGGTGGGCTGCCATTCCTTGAGCGGGATGACCCGCGGGATCAGGTCGAACGGCAGCGTGCGGTCGACGTTGCGGCCGTCGGAGTACACGGTGAAGGTGATGCCCATGACCCGCGCGGCGAGGTCGGCGGCGAGCTGACGCTCGCCGAGTTCGCGCGAGGAAAGGCTGGAGAGGTATTCGATGACCCGTCGCGCCGCCGGCCGCGGCGCACCGTCGTCCTGGATCAGCTCGTCGTAGGTGGCGGTACGGTACCTGCTCCAGTCCATTTTGCCCCTTGTTGGCCTTGTCCGGCGGCCGACGCCACCAGCACGTGCTGCCAAGCAAAATGCATCCGCGCGTGACCCTCGTCAAGCTTTGCCGGCCATTTCATCCGGTGATCGCCGCCAGGATGCGGCTGGACTGCGGATGCTTGGCCTCGGCATCGCGCATCAGCATCGCGTCGCTGGAGACCTGGAACACATGCAGGTCGAAGGCCGGCAGTACCGCCAGCAGGTGGTCGATGACATCGGCCTGGATGCGCTCGTAGTCGATGATCCCGGTCTGGTTGGCGAAGCACCAGATTTCCAGCGGCACGCCGTTGAAGTCCGATTCGAGCAGGCGCACGAACAGCAGCATGTTCGGCTGGATGTGCGGGTTGTGCCGCAGGTACTGCTCGACGTAGGCGCGGAACGCGCCCAGGTTGGTCACCTGGCGGCCGGCGGTGGGAGTGGCGCCCTTCTCCGCCAGCGCGGACGTCCACGCATCGAATTCCTTGCGCTTGCCGGCCAGGTAGTCGCTCAGCAGCGGGAACGTGCCCAGGTGTTCGATCTCCTCGGCGGTCAGGAAGCGCACGCTGTGCTGGTCCAGGCGGATCGCGCGCTTGATGCGGCGGCCGCCGGAGGCGTACATGCCGCGCCAGTTCTTGAACGATTCGCTGATCAGCTTCTTGGTCGGGATGGTGGTGATGGTCATGTCCCAGTTCTGCACCGTCACCGTGTGCAGCGCGATGTCGGTCACCGTGCCGTCGGCGTTCTGGCTGGGCATCTCGATCCAGTCGCCGATGCGCACGCGGCCGTCGGTGCTGATCTGCACGCTGGCCACCAGCGACAGCAGGGTGTCCTGGAACACCAGGATCAGCACCGCCATGATCGCGCCCAGCCCGGTGACGATGTGGCCGAACGACACGCCCGAGAGCGTGGCCACCATCGACAGCCCGGCCAGCACGAAGATGATGATCTTGATGACCTGCAGGAAGCCCTTGATCGGCCGGTCGCGCGCGTCCGGGCGGCGCTCGTAGATCTCGTTGGCCAGGTTGAGCGCATGCGAGAACGCCAGCGCCACGGTCAGCACGATGAACACCTGGCAGCCGGCCTGCACCACCGCCACCAGCTTCGCCGGCAGGTCCGGCACCTCGGCCAGGCCGACCTGGATCACCAGCGCCGGCACCACGTTGGCCAGGCGCGGGATCACCGACATGCGCAGCGGCTTGCCGTGGGCGTCCTGGCGTCCCCACGGCGCCCGGTCCAGGATCTTCTGCAGCACCCGCAGCAGGATGCGCTTGGTCACCCAGTTGGCCAGCCACGCCACCACCAGCAGCAGCCCGACCGCCGCCAGGTCGTAGGCCCCCGGATACGGCGCCAACACCTTCTGCAATGCATTGAACTGCTGGTCCAGCAGCACCTGGTCGGCATGCACATCGGCCTTGAGGGTGCTCATCGCGCCGCCTCCCGCTCGATGATTACGCCCACCGCGACCGCGCCGCGCACCGCGCCGGGCTTGCTCAGCTTGAGCCGCAGCCAGCGCACCCCGAACTCGTCGAGCACGATCCGCGCGCATCGCTCGGCCAGCGTCTCCACCAGGCCGTAGTCGGATTGCGCGACGAACTCGGTCAGGCGCTTGCTGACGGCCTTGTAGTTGAGCGTATCGGCGATGTCGTCGCTGGCGGCCGGGCGGCGGTTGTCGAAGGCCATCTCCAGGTCGAAGCGCAGGGTCTGGCGGATGCGCCGCTCCCAGTCGTAGATGCCGATCAGGGCATCGATCTCCAGCCCCTCGATGAAAACCTTGTCCATTGCGCTGCCGCCTGGCCTTGCCGAATGCGCGCCATGTTAGCCGCCGCCGGCGCAACACCGCGAGAAACGATGCCGGGATCCGCACTCACTACGCGGCACAGCCGCGGTGGCATCTGAAGGGAGGCCAGCACGATTTCGCCTGTGCCGTACCTCATCGTGAGCGCGATCTCCAGCGAGAGAGGCAAGCTCCGCTTCTTCCCTTCTCCCGCTTGCGGGGCCACGGCCCCCTTTTGGGGGGAAGGTGGCGCGCAGCGTCGGATGGGGGAGCTTTTGCTGTTGCTTTCCCATGCTCCAGACAGCCCCCATC
>JAFADB010000056.1 GCA_023425225.1 Pseudomonadota bacterium | reverse complement strand
GCGCCAGCCGCACCAGGGTCTCGCGCAGTTCGGCCTCGCGCACGATGACCACGTCGTCGAGCAGGCTGGTGCACAGCCTGCGGGTGATGAAGCCGGGGATCTTGACCTTGACGCCGTCGGCCAGGGTGGCGACCGGATCGATCTCGCGCACGTCGCCGCGGATCGCGCGGGCCATCGAGTCCACGCCCTCGACCTGCGCGCCGACCACGCGTACGCCCTGCGATTTCAGCGCCAGCGCCACGCCCGAGGCCAGGCCGCCGCCGCCGATCGGCACGATCACCACGTCCGGGGCATGCGGTGCGATCTCGATGCCGATGGTGCCCTGGCCGGCGATCACGTCCGGATCGTCGAACGCGGGCAGGAAGCGGTAGCCGTTCTGCGCGGCCAGCTCGCGGGCGAAGGCGTAGGCCTCGTCGTAGCTGTTGCCGTGCAGGCGCACGGTGGCGCCCCAGTGCTGCACGCCGGCGATCTTGGTGGCCGGTGCGGCCAGCGGCATCACCGTGATCGCCTGCATGCCCAGCCGGTAGGCCGACCACGCCACACCCTGGGCGTGGTTGCCGGCCGAGGCGCAGATCACCGGGCGCTCGTCGCTGCGTTCGCGCGCGGCCAGCATCGCGTTCAATGCGCCACGCACCTTGTACGAGCCGGTGCGCTGCAGGTTCTCCAGTTTCAGCCAGACGCCGAAGCGCTCGGCATAGTGCAGCGGCGTCGGCGGCAGGTAGCGGCGCAGGCGGGCCTGCGCGGCCAGCACGTCGGCCACGCTGACGCGTACGTCGCCTACGTCGCTTTCCTGGGTGTCGCCGCTGCGGCCCGCGTCAGCCATGGCGGCTGTCCCGGCATGCGCGGGTGCGGGGAAGAAGGCATTGCGCCGCGAGAAGTCGCCTCCGTGCCGGCACCGCGCGGGTACGGGCATGGAAGGGGGAATCGCGGTGGGCCAGCGTGCTCATGCGGCCACTCCCTGTACCTGCGGCGCCGCGGTGACTTCGGTCACCTGCACCGACTCGCAGTCGTAGACCTTCTCCAGCTGGTGGCGCAGGGCCTCGCCGGAGCGCTGGCCATCGACCACCAGCGCCACGTGCCAGCGGCCGCCGTCGGCCGCCGAGGGCTGGCCGTTGATCGAGACCGGCTGGAAACCGCGCCGCTCGGCGGTGCCGATCACGCGCAGCAGCGCGCCCTCGCTCGGCTTCAGCACCAGATCAAGCCGGTATTGCATGGCTGGCCTCCTTCTGCGCGTGGGCGGGGTTGCTCTCCAGCATGGTGCTGTTGGCGGTGTTGGGCGGCACCAGCGGCCAGACGTTGGCGCGCGCGTCGATGGCCACGTGCAGCAGCGCGGGTCCCGGCTGGGCCAGCAGCTCGGCCAGGCCGTCCTCGACCTCGCTGCGCGCGGTGATGCGCCGGGCCGGGATGCCGAACACCTGCGCCAGCGCGGCGAAGTCCGGGTTGTCGGACAGGTCGATCTCGCTGTAGCGCTCGGCGAAGAACAGCTCCTGCCACTGCCGCACCATGCCCAGCGAGGCATTGTCCAGCAGCACGATCTTCACCGGCAGCCGGCAGCGGGCGATGGTCGCCAGCTCCTGCACGTTCATCATGAAGCTGCCGTCGCCGGACACCAGCACCACGGTGCGCTCGGGACAGGCAACCTGCGCGCCCATCGCCGCCGGCAGGCCGAAGCCCATGGTGCCCAGCGCGCCGCTGGTCAGGTGGTTGCGCGGATGGCCGAAGCGGCAATGCTGCGCCACCCACATCTGGTGCTGGCCGACGTCGCAGGCGATGACGGTATCGGCCGGCGCCACCTCGCTCAGGCGCTTGAGCAGCGCCGGGGCGTAGATGTCCTTGCCGGGGGCGTCGTAGCGGGCGCCGAACTTCTCGCGGTTGGCCGCGCAGCGCTTGCGCCAGTCCTCGCAGGTGGTGCGCGCGGCGGCCAGCGCGCGCAGCCCGGCGCCGACGTCGCCGGGGATGGCGATGTCGGCCTGGCGCAGCTTGGAGATCTCGCAGGCGTCGGCGTCCAGATGGATCACCCGGGCAAAGGGCGCGAACTCGCCCAGCTTGCCGGTGGCGCGGTCGTCGAAACGGGCGCCGACCACCACCAGCAGGTCGCTCTCCTGCACCGCCATGTTGGCGGCGCGGGTGCCGTGCATGCCCAGCATGCCCAGGTACTGCGGATGTCCGGCCGGCAGCGCGCCCAGCCCGCGCAAGGTCAGCACGGTGGGGATGGCGGTGGCCTCGGCGAACTGGCGGAACGCATCCACCGCATCGGCCAGGGCGATGCCGCCGCCGCCGTAGATGACCGGCTTCTCGGCGCCGGCGATGGCGGCGATGGCCTCGGCCAGCCGTGCATCGTCCGGTGCCGGCGGCGGCGTCACCGCTGCCGGCACGTGCGCGGGCAGGTGCGCGGCATCGGCGACCTGCACGTCCTTGGGCAGGTCGATCAGCACCGGGCCGGGACGGCCCTCGCGGGCAATGCGGAACGCCTCGGCCACCACCTGCGGCAGATCCTCCACCCGTCGCACCAGGAAGCTGTGCTTGACGATCGGCATGGTCATGCCGAACACGTCCAGCTCCTGGAACGCGTCGGTGCCCAGCAGCGGCGTGCCGACCTGGCCGGTGATGCACACCATCGGCACCGAATCGAGCATCGCGTCGGCGATGCCGGTGACCAGGTTCGAGGCGCCCGGGCCGGAGGTGGCCACGCATACGCCGACCTTGCCGCTGGCGCGGGCATAGCCGTTGGCGGCCAGCGCGGCGCCCTGCTCGTGGCGGACCAGGATGTGGCGCAGCTTCGAATCCACCAGTGCGTCGTAGAACGGCATGATGGTGCCGCCCGGGTAGCCGAACAGCGTATCCACGCCTTCGGCTTCCAGGGCCTGCGTCAGCCAGCGCGCGCCGTTGCGCGGGCGGGTCTGTGCGGAGGTGTTCATGCGGTGGCGACCTTCTCGGGTAGCGGGTGGGGGATGCCGCGCTTACGCGGCCTTCTGCTTGGCGTTGTCCGGCTGCGCGGCCTGGTCCTGCAGCCACACCATCTTGGCGCGCAGCCGCTTGCCGACCTGCTCGATCGGATGCTCCAGGTCGGCCTGCTTGTACTTGGCGTAGTTCGGCAGCCCGGCTTCGTACTCGGCCACCCAGTTCCTGACGAAGGTGCCGTCCTGGATGTCGGTCAGCACGTCCTTCATGCGCGCCTTGGTGGAGGCGTCGATCACCCGCGGGCCGCTGACGTAGTCGCCGTACTGCGCGGTCTCGGAGACGAACTCCAGCATGCGGGTGATGCCGCCTTCGTAGAACAGGTCCACGATCAGCTTCAGCTCGTGCAGCACCTCGTAGTAGGCGATCTCCGGCTGGTAGCCGGCTTCCACCAGGGTCTCGAAACCGGCCTGCACCAGCGAGGATGCGCCGCCGCACAGCACCGCCTGCTCGCCGAACAGGTCGGTCTCGGTCTCTTCCTTGAAGGTGGTCTCGATCAGGTTGGCGCGGGCACCGCCCAGGCCGGCGGCGTAGGCCAGCGCCAGCTCCTTGGCGTGGCCGCTCTTGTCCTGGTACACCGCCCAGATGCACGGCACGCCGCGGCCGATCTCGTACTCGCGCCGCACCAGCGCGCCCGGGCCCTTGGGCGCGACCAGCACCACGTCCAGGTCCTCGCGCGGCTCGACCATGCCGAAGTGCACGTTCAGGCCGTGCGCGAACAGCAGGCAGGCGCCCTGCTTCATGTTCGGCGCCAGTACCTCGTTGTAGAGCTTCTTCTGCACCATGTCCGGCGTCAGCACGGCGACCAGGTCGGCATTCTTCACCACCTCGGCGGGCGTCTTGACGATGAAGCCGTCGGCGATCGCCTTGGCCTCGGTCGGGCCGCCCGGGCGCAGGCCGACGACGACGTCGAAACCGGATTCGCGCAGGTTGAGCGCATGGGCGCGGCCCTGGCTGCCGTAGCCGACGACGGCGATGCTGGGATGGATCTGGTCGTTGCTGGTCATGGTCGTGGTTCCTCGGGGAAAGGGAAAAAAATCAGCCGGCAGTGAAGGCACTGGCCGGCTGGAGGGGGAAGCGTTCCGGGACGGTGGCGCAGGCAGCGGCCATCGCACCCTTGCGGGCGTTGCTGCTGGCTTTGCGGGTTGTCGAAGTGGTGTGGTTCATGTCATTCGAAACTTTTCTGGATCCCTGAAACGCGAAACCCCGCGCCGTTGCCGGTGCGGGGTCTGTTCGAAGCCTGTGTGTGTTTGCTGCTTACACGCTTGATCGTCCCGCACCGGTTGGCGAGCTAATAAGTACGAGGACGAGGAGCGACGCGACCGCATCCGCGCCGATGGGCGCGGTGACGAAATTGCGGGCGGTGGTCGGTCGGCAGAACATGGTCAGGGAGGGAATCACGTAATTGCGGGCATGTCAACATGCACGCGGCAAGGCGGCGGGCGGATCCTTGCAAAACATTGGCAGGGCTGCTTCGTTTCAGCGGAAAGCAACGCGGCGGCACCGCTGCGGGGCCGTGATCCGGGGGGGAGTGCGCAGGATTTCCGCGCCTTGCCGCGTCCATTCCACGCAGGACGGTGCCGGTGTGCACGGCTTTGCCGCGGCCTTGGCTCCTTCCCAAAAAAAAGCCGCTGATCACGCAGCGGCAGGGGAGAGAGAGTTGGATCTGGTTTTAGTGCGGCTACCCTATCGAGCCCTTCTTGCGGGGTGATGCCGTCCTCGTGCCGCCGTGTGGCGGACCGGCCTTGCGGCGTCACCGGCCGGCGCACAAGACAAAGGGCCCCGAAGGGCCCTTGTCCGATCGGCTTGCCCGGTTTCCCGGGCAGGCGACCCTCATCACCAGTCGTACTGGACCTGCAGCCGTGCGTAGCGCGGCGTGGTGTAGTACTTGCCTACCTGGTAGTTGTAGTAGTTGGTGATCGTGCCCGCCGAGTTCTGGCTGTAGCGCGTCTCGTACACCTGCAACGGCTTGATCGAGTTGAACAGGTTCATCACCGAGAGCTGCACGCTCAGGCCATCCAGCCAGCCGGGCCGGTAGACCACGTTGGGGCTGAAGTTGACCGTCCACGGCGTACGCCCGGCGGTGCCGAGCTTGGCGATGTCGTCCTCGCCGACGTTGCAGGTGTGGAACACGCCGGCATAGCCGTACTCGGTGCCGAAGCTGCCGTAGCCGCCGCCCAGGCAGCTGATCGGCGCGCCGGACTGCACCTGCAGGTTGGCGCCGACCGACCACTCCTCGTTGAACTTGTAGCCGCCATAGAGCTTGAGGCTGTGGCGGTGGTCGTTGAACAGGTAGCCGTTGGCGCCGTAGGTCAGCTCGGCGAAGTCGAAGTCCGAGGTGGTGCCGGTGTCGTCCTGGCCGTTGGTGCTCTTGACCAGGCCCTCGTAGTTGCCCTGCAGCTTGGACCAGGTGTAGCTGGCGCTGACGTACCAGCGGTCGGTCTGCCTGTCGGCGCTGAGCGTGACCGCCTTGTAGGTGCGCTTGGCTTCAGGCCCCAGGCTGCTGCCCGGCACGGTCAGGGTCTCCTTGGTGCCGTCGCCGTCCACGTCCAGGGTCAGCGTCATGCTCGAGCCGGGGTTGTAGAGGTAGCAGCCCGGCAGGCCTTCGGCGATGTTCCACTGGTCGTCCCAGTTGGACAGGGTGTAGCCGGCGGCGGTGGCCGTGTCGTACAGGGCGCGCACGTCGCAGGTGTCGTCGATGGCGTTGTTGAGCCGGCGATACGTGGCCTTGATGCCCAGGGTCCAGTCGTCGAGCAGGGCGATGTCGGAGGACAACCGGTGCTGGAAGCCCAGGATGGCCTCGTCCTGCGTGTAGGGCTTGAGGTTCTTGGAGGCGACCGCGCTGGCGTCGGGCGTGGAGCCGTCCTCGCCGTTGACGACGTAGGGGCCGTCGAGCAGCTCGGTGTTCAGCGGTGCGCCGGTGACCGAATCGAAGCCGTCGTAGGAGTAGTACGCGTAGGTGTAGTAGGACGCGCTGGCGGCGCGCAGCGCCACGTTGGCGGCGATCGGCAGCGAGTAGCGTCCGACCGTGGCGAACAGCTTGTTGTCGCCGTCGCCGCTCAGGTCCCACGAGAAGCCGAGCCGCGGCTGCCAGATGTCGTCCTGCTTGACGAAGGTCGCGCCGGCGCCGTTCTTGTTCTCGAACGAGTCGTTGCGCACGCCCAGGTACAGCAGGAAGTTGTCGGTGATCTGCCAGTTGTCCTCCAGGTACCAGGACTTCTGGTTGATCGCCACGGTACCGCCGGTGCGGAAGTTGTACTTCAGCGCATAGCCGTAGCTGGCCGGGTAGATGAGCCAGTACTCGCCGCCGGAATAGGACGAGCCGGACTTGGATTTCCAGCGCTCGTCGCTGTAGCCGAAGCCGATCTTGTGGTCGCCCAGCTGCCAGTCGAAGTCCAGCCGCGTGCTCTTGCGCTGGTTCCAGCCGCCTTCGATGTCGACGCTGCTGGTCACGGCGCAGCCGGTCTGGCCGCCGGCGATGTAGGAATACACGTACGGGCAGGCACCGGTGGCGCCGTTGATGTCGCCGTCATAGGCGCTGGCGATGCCGTCCGGACTGATCGTGAACTGCGAGCTGCGGTTGCGCATCTGGCCGTACTGCAGCGAGGCGGTGAGGTCGTCGGTCAGGTAGCTGGTCCACTTGAAGATGTCGGTCTGGCCGCCGGTCTTGCCCACCAGCTGGCCCAGGTACGTGGTCTTGGAGGGCGTGCCGCTGCCGTCGCCGCTGCTGTAGGCGGCCGAATAGTAGTCGTAGGTGTAGCGACGGCTGTTGTCGAAGCCGGTGTACTCGACGTGGTTCCAGTCGTTGGGATACCAGTCCAGCTTGACCAGCCAGTAGGGCGTCTTGGACTCGTAGTCGTTCGCCGTGCTCAGCAGCGAAGTCGAAGGCGTGACCGCGGTGCCCGACGAGGTGCGGCTGCCGTAGGTGGTGGTGTTGGACTGGCTGAACTGGCCGAGGGCGAACACGAACAGCTTGTCCTTGACCAGCGGGCCGCCGGCCCAGGCGCTGTAGACGTTGGAGCTGCTGTAGTTGTTCTCGCGCGACTGGTAGAGCGAGCCGTCGCTGCGATAGGAGTTGGGCACCTTGGCGCGCAGCGAATCGGGGGAGCCGGTCCAGCTGAAGCCGCCCTTCCACTCGTTGGTGCCGCGCTTGACGTTGACGCTGGTGACGCCGCCGGTGGAGAAGCCGTACTCGGCGCCATAGCCGCCGGTCTGGATGTCCAACTGGTCGATCGCCTGGAACGGAACCTCAGAGAACGACAGGCTGTCGTACAGGTTGGTGACGTTGAAGCCGTTGACGTAGTAGCTGTTCTCCGCCGCGGAGGCGCCGCCGAACGAGGCGGGGCCGAAATAGCCGCTGGAGGCGACCGTTCCGGGCGTCAGCAGGGAAATGCTGGTGACGTCGCGACCGACCGGCAGCTCGTTGAGCTGGGTGGCGGTGAAGGTGGTGCGCGACTCGACGCTGGTGACGTCGATGGCGTTGGGGCCCGACGCGGTGACCGTGACCGTGCCCAGGCTGGTGGCATCGGCGAAGTTGGCCGACGTGGTCTGGCCGGCAATCACGGTGACGGTACGCGTGGCGATCTCGCTGCCGCTGCTGGCCAGGGTGACCTCATAGGTGCCGGTCGGCAGGGAGGCGATACGGAACCGGCCGTCGTTGCCAACCGCGACCTCGCGGGTCGCACCGGAGTCCAGGTTCTTGACCCGCACCGTCTCGCCGGCGACCGCGGCGGCGTTGCCGACGATGTCGCCGGAGGTGCTCTGCGCCAGTGCGCTGCCCTGCGACAGGCAGGCGCCCAGCATCAGCGCCAAGGCGCTGCGCTTGAGGATGTTGTTATGGGTTGTGTGCTTCATCTGGATTCGCGTTTCCTTGACCAGTGCTTGGGAAGCCATGTTTTCCAAGGGAAAACACGACGAACGTTGGGCCGCCGAGACACTCGGCGGCCTGACTGGACGTTAACTATTTGTTACGTCATCCCGTTGCCGGGGTATGTCGGGATGCGTCCATCAATGTCGCCGTCGGACATTCATGGCACGGCGCTGCAATGGTCTTCAGGCCGGCTTAAGTTGGATTCTTCTAGGTGGTTTCCATCACCTGCCGTCCCGGTTGCCGGGACGCGGGCAAGGCGATGGGGCAAGGCTTTCGTCGGTTTCCTGCCTGCCGAGGGCCAAAAAAAAGCGCGCCAACGGCGCGCAATTCTGGATCTGTTTATCGGAATGGCAGGCGAGAGAGAGAGCCTTTTTGCTGCATCGCAGGATCTGCGTGCATGCCGGCAATACTAGAATCCGCCGCCCGGATGCGCTTTTCGCAACGCGTCGCCTCGCTTTGCCGGATCTGGCCTGTCGCCCGGGCAGCGTCTCCGGCACGAATCGTCCGTACTTTCGTATTGCTGAAGGTCTTCTTTCGCCGGTATGTCATCTGCTGCAGACAATGCACCCCGCGGGGACGTCCTGCAGATCGGCGCGTGCACGCTGGTGATATCGCTGCGCGAGGTGCGCGACGCGCAACGGCGCCGCCCGGCAAGGCTTACTCCCAAGGCCCTGGGCGTGCTGATGGCGCTGGCGGCCGAGCCCGGGCGCGTGCTCTCGCGCGAGGAGCTGTTCGCGCGTGTCTGGCCCGACACGATGCCGGGCAACGACGTGCTCACGCAGGCCATCACGCAATTGCGCAAGGCCTTCTCCGGCGACGGCCGTGACCCCGAGCGGCAGGCCTATATCGAGACCATCGCCAAGACGGGCTATCGCCTGCTGGCACCCGTGCAATGGATCGGCGACGTGCAGGCCGGTGAAGCGGGCGACGCGGCGGTGACAACGCCGGCAGCCGGCGATGAGCCGGCCGCCTCGCGTGGCGCCGCGTCGCCATCCGCCAGCCGCGGCAGGGCGCGCAGGTGGCCGGCGCGCGGGTGGCCGGTGATCCTGGCCGCGCTGGCGGCGGTGATGCTTTGCCTGCTGGTCGTGATGGCCGCCTACGTGACGCGACAGAGGCCGGCGCCGCTGGTGCAGGCGGAAGGGCATGAGCAGCCCTACCGGCTGATCGTGTCCGAGCTGGGGTTCGAGACCTGGCCGAGCATCTCGCCGGACGGGCAGATGGTGGCCTATACCTCCGAGCTGCCCGCGGACGAAGGCTCGGTGATCAAGGTGCAGGCCAGCGACAACACGCCGCCGCGGGTGCTGAGCCATGCCCGTCCCGGGCAGATGGATCGCACCCCGGCGTGGTCGCCGGACGGGCGCCGCATCGCCTTCGCACGCTTCCACGACGATGGGCGCTGCAGCGTGATCGTGGCGAGCGCCGAAGGCCAGGGCGACGAACGTGCAGTGGCCGGATGCGATGGCACGACGATGCTCAGCTTCGACTGGACGCCGGACGGGCGTGGGCTGGTCTTCGGCCGCATGACAGGCATCCACGCCACCGCCGGCATGCGCGTGCTGGACCTGGAGACGGGCACGTGGCGCGCGCTGAAGTATCCCGTGGACAGCGGCGATTTCGACTACGCCCCGCGCTATTCGCCCGACGGCCAGTGGATAGGGTTCATCCGCAATCCCCAGCTGGGCGACCTGTGGCGCATTCCAGCCGAGGGCGGCCCGGCCGAACAACTGACCCACATGCATGCCGAACTGCGGGGCTGGTCCTGGTTGCCCGACGGCGGGCAACTGGTGTTCGGCCGCCGCGTCGGCAACCAGGCAAGGCTTTACCGGCTGGACCTGGATACGCGCGAGATGCGTGATTTCGGGCTGGAGGATGCGCAGAGCCCGACGGTCGCGCCCAGGTCGGGCACGCTGGCCTTCGTGCGGCGCCAGCCGCAGTTCGGGATCTTCCGTTTCAGTCCCGGCGCCGATGGCGCCGCCACCGGCCAGCGGCTGTTCCCTTCGCTGGGACGGGACGCGCAGCCTGCGCCGGCGCCGGACGGCCGGCAGTTGCTGTTCGCCTCGGACCGCTCGGGAAGCTACGCGTTCTGGTGGGGAGTGCCCGGCTCCGGCCAGCCGCCAAGGCTGATCGAGAACTTCAAGCCGGACAACGGGCAGATGCCGGACTGGTCCGACGACAGCGCCTCGGTGCTGGCGCTGGGGCAGGGCAGCGAGGGTTCCGGCATCTACCGGATCACCCCGGCGGCCGGCACGGCGCGGCGCCTGCCGGTGCCGATGGCGCAGCCGCTGCAAGCCGCGCATGCGGGGAATACGGGACGACTGCTGGTGGTCGGGCGCGAGGACGATGGGCGCTTGCGGCTGGTGCTGTACGACAGCACGCAGGCGCCCTGGCGGCGGTTGGGATCGCTGGACGGGGTGTCGCAGGTCCGCTACGACCGCGAGCACGCGCGGGTGGTGTTCACCCGGATCGACGGTCCGGGCCTGTGGGAATCCGACGCCCGGCTGTCGCCCGGCAGCATCCGCCAGCTCGATGCGGCAATGCCGTCGCTGTGGCGTTATCGCAGCTGGGCACTGTCGGCCGACGGGACCCCGGCCTACCTGTCCTCCGATGCCGGGTGCGCGACCGGGCTGGCCCTGCTCGGCGAACGCGGACGGCGCTCGTGGTGCCTGGACCCGGAGCGGCTGTCCACGGTGAACGGCTTCGGCGCCGATGGCGGCAACGGCGACCTGTACGTCGCCCTGGCGGTCCAGGACGGCACCAACATCGGTGTCATGACGCTGCCGCAGGAGTCGCCGGTGCCGTGGGTTGGCATCATCAACTGGTTGTTCGGCAAGGAAAAATAGCTTTCGGATGTTTTTCGTCCGGCCTTCGGCGAGATTTCGTCGCAAAGTCCGCGAAAGTTCCTGACCGCAACCGCCCGATGCGGCAAAACGTTCGGCCAATTCAGGTCAACGGGTGAACGTTCATGTCCAGCCAGGTGGTGTGGTCCGATCGCGGTCAGAAGGTGGTGCTCGAGGCGGGCGAGAGCACCGGGTGCATCGCCGTGGCGCGCCTGGGTGGCGTGCAGTGCGGCGCCGGCGCGTTCACGGTGTGGATGCAGTTGCGCGGCAGCGGCTGGATCGAGGCCAAGGAAGGACGCTTCCAGCTGCGCCGTGGCGAATGGATCGCCTTTGACCGCGAATCCCGGCCCACGGTGCAGGCCGGCCGCGATGCGCTGTGCATCGGCCTGAGCCTGGATGCCGAGGCCATGCAACTGCTAGGCAGGTTGACCGACAGCAGCCTGTACGCCGGACGCGGCCGGCTGGGTGCCGGCGAGCGCAGGGTCGCGCTGCGGCTGTGGCGCGAGGCCGGCCGGCAGGACGATGCGGTACGTGGAATGCAGCCGGTGCTGCTGTACCTGGCCTCGCTGCAGCGCGAGTTCTCCCAGCGCGTGCAGCGCTGCCCGGGACGCTCGCGCAACCGCAAGCGGCAGGTGTTCGGACGGCTGCAGCGCGCGCGCCTGTATCTGGAGGGCAACAGCGACCGCATCGTGCGCATCGACGAACTGGCGACGCTGACCAACTTCTCCAGCTGGTACTTCTCCAAGACCTTCCAGGGCCTGTACGAGGAGAGTCCGCAGGCGTTGTCCGCGCGCCTGCGGCTGGAGCGCGCCGCCGACCTGCTGCGCGACACCGACATGATGATCGGCGAGGTGGCGGCCGCCAGCGGCTTCGACAACTGCTGCAGTTTCGCCCGTGCCTTCCGCGCCCGCTTCGGCGTCCCGGCCAGCACCTACCGCCGCAACGCGGCGCGGCTGACGCCAGATTCGGCAAACCCAGCGGGCGCGAGGCGCAAAGCAGGTTCGTTGACGCGGCCGTAACTTGCTAGGGGCGTTTAACACGCCAATAACGAACTTTGGAGAGATTGATGAACCTTCGCACTTGCGCAGTGCGGCGTGGCCTGTTGCCCGCCAGCATCGCGATCGCGTTGACCCCGGCCTTTGCCGTGGCGCAGGACGTTCCCACCGGCGACAGCGGCACCACCAACCTGGACCGCATCGAAGTCACCGGTTCGCGCATCCGCCAGGCCAGCCTGGAAACCGCGCAGCCGGTGATCGCGCTGCAGCGTGCCGACATCGAGAAGCAGGGCTACACCAGCGTCGCCGACATCGTGCAGAACCTGGCCGCGACCGGCTCGCCGGCGATCAGCCGCGCCGATGCGCTGTCGTCGGGCGAGGAAGTGGGCGGCCAGTACGTCGACCTGCGCAACCTCGGCCCCGAGCGCACCCTGGTCCTGCTGGACGGCAAGCGCATGGGCGTGAGCTCGGGCGGCTACACCGACCTGGCCTCGATCCCGACCTCGATCATCGAGCGGGTGGAAGTGCTGACCGACGGCGCCTCGGCCATCTACGGCTCCGACGCCATCGCCGGCGTGATCAACATCATCACCCGCAAGAACTTCAACGGCCTGGAAGCCAGCGTCTACGGCGGCCAGTTCGGCCAGGGCGATGGCGAGAAGAAGAGCGCCAACTTCGTCTACGGCACCACCACCGACCGCGGCTACCTGACCCTGGGCGCCGAGTACAGCAAGGAAGACCCGGTCTACGCCAAGGACCGCCGCTACAGCGCCTACGGCAACGGCTACCGCCATCCGTTCCCGACCGAGGACGATGCCAACGGCTGGAGCGCGATCAGCGAGAAGGGCGTGCTGATCGACGGCAGCGGCAACATGTACTCGCTCAACCCGGGCGGCGATCCGACCAACTTCGGCGACTACCACGAGTTCACCAACGCCGACCTGTCCAACCCCAGCCAGCAGATGTTCCTGCAGACGCAGCTGGAGCGGCGCTCGGTCTTCGCCAACGGCCAGTACGAGTTCACCGACAACGTCCGCGCCACCGCCGACGTGCTCTACACCGAGCGCGAGACGATGCAGCAGATCGCCGGCTATCCGTATCGCTCGTTGGCCTACGACACCCAGCTCTCCGGCGACAGCGCCTTCAACCCGCTGGGCGAGGACGTGGACTTCATGCGCCGCACCTGGGAGGTGCCGCGCACCACCAAGTCCGAGCTCAACACCTTCCGCTTCAGCGGCGCGCTGGAAGGCTCCTTCCAGTTCGGCGACAACTACTGGGACTGGGACGTCGGCTACATCTACAACCGCAACAAGGGCACCAAGACCGGCATCGGCGACCTGTTCGTGCCGAACGTGGCCAATGCCGTGGGCGCATCCTTCGTCGATGGCGACGGCGTGGCCCATTGCGGCACCGCGGGCAACGTGATCGAAGGTTGCGTGCCGTGGAACCCGCTGCTGCCGTACGGCGCCACCGGCCCGGGCTCGCTGTCCGATCCGGCCCTGCAGGCCTATCTGTTCCTGCCCAGCCACGACACCTCGGTCACCACCACCAAGGTCTACAGCGCCAACATCAGCGGTACCGTGGCCAGCCTGCCGGCCGGCGACCTGGCGCTGGCCGCCGGCGTCGAGCACCGCGAGGAGAACGCCGAGTACAACCCCGACGCGCTGCTGCAGTCGGGCCTGAGCACCGGCCTGGCTGGCGGTCCGACCTCCGGCGGCTACAAGCTCGACGAGGTCTACCTCGAGCTGAACGTGCCGATCCTGGCCGACGTGCCTTTCGCCCGCGAGCTGTCGCTGGACGTGGCTGGCCGCTACTCGGACTACAACACCTTCGGCGACACCACCAACAGCAAGTTTGGCCTGAAGTGGAAGCCGATCGACGACCTGCTGGTGCGCGCGACCTATGCCACCGGCTTCCGCGCCCCGACCGTGGCCGACCTGTACGGCGGCACCGGCGAGACGTTCGACTCCTACACCGATCCATGCGACACCCTGTTCGGTGCCGCGGTGCGCAATCCGGAAGTGGCCGCGCGCTGCGCCGGCGGCGTGCCGGCCAACTTCCGCCAGGAAGCGTCCGGCGGCGTCGACGCCACCGGCCCCGGGTCGCAGTCCAACTACGCCTACCTGAGCGGCTCCAACCCCGAGCTGCTGCCGGAGACCTCCAAGACCCACACCGTCGGCCTGGTCTACAGCCCCAGCTACGTGCAGGGCCTGGACATCAGCCTGGACTGGTGGAAGATCCGCATCGACGACGTGATCGCCGCCGAGTCGGTGACCTCGATCCTCAACCAGTGCTACGTGCAGAACATCGCCGCGGCCTGCGACCGTTTCGTGCGTGACGACGAGAGCGGCCAGGTGGTGGACGTGACCCGCACGCTGATCAACGGCGGCTACCAGGAGACCGCGGGCTACGATCTGGGCGTGCGCTACCGCCTGCCCGAGATGGCCTTCGGCAACATCGTCGTCGACTGGAAGACCACCTACGTGGACTACCTGTCCTACAAGCGCGACAACGAGTCCGACACGCCGGTCGAGCAGCGTACCGGCTGGGCCACCGGCGACTGGGGCTCGAACTTCCGCGTGCGTTCGAACCTCAACGTCGACTGGAGCCTGGGCGACTTCGGCGTCAACTGGGGCGTGCGCTACTACTCGGGCGTGAAGGAGCCCTGCAGCTACGACCTGGATGGCGGCCCGGAGTGCGACGATCCGAACTTCGTGTCGGACTACACGCAGGCCCAGCCGACGCGCCACACCGGCTCGAACACCTTCCACGACGTGCAGGTGCGCTACAACGCGCCGTGGGATGCGACCATCGCGCTCGGTGCCAACAACGTGTTCAACCACGAGGGCCCGCTCATGTACAGCCAGCCGAACTCGAACTTCGCCTACAACGGCAGCTTCGACATCGGTCGCTTCCTGTACATGAAGTACACCCAGCGGTTCTGATTGCAGGGTCCGGAGGCAACACGACAAAGGCGGGCCGCAAGGCCCGCCTTTTTCTTGTCCGTCGTTGTCCGCGATCGTTGTCCGGGTTCGCGGCCTGGTGGAGGTCCAGCCGCCGGGGGCGGTTTGCAGCGGGCGTCTCGCAGCGGAGCAGGGGCCCGCTCCACTCCGCGAGACGGAAGGATGTCAGGCGGCGACGCGGCCCAGCAGTTCGTCGGCCAGCTCGCGCCAGTCGTCCAGCTTGCCGAGCACGCCCACCTTGGCCAGGTAGGCCTCGTCGACCGGCGAGCCGTTCGCCAGGGCGGTGGCCACGTGCACCGCGCCGGTGATCCAGAAGCTGCGGGTACTGGAACGCTGCGGCTGCATCTGGAAGGCGACCGCCTCGATGATCGGCATCGGCAGGCCCCACAGGCCCAGGAGATAACCGCCCGCCTCGGTATGCGCCGGGCGCTCGTCGTCGTCGCCGGCCGGTTCGCTCCGCGCGTTGCGCACGCCCGGCAGCAGCAGGCCGATATCGGCCAGCAGAGCGGCGGTCGCGCCGAGCTCGGCGCTGGACTGCGGCAGCATCTTCGCCGCCAGCTTGGAGGCGACCAGCGCGCGCTGCTGCAGCGCCTGGCGCTCGGCGCCGGACAGCGACTGCACCGAGAACACCTCGCTGGCCAGTACCAGGTCGCGCAGGGTGGAGATGCCCAGGCGGGTCACCGCACCGCGCAGGTCGGTGATGGCGCGGCCATTGGAGAAGAAGGCCGAATTGCACAGCTGCAGCACCTTGGCCGCGATGGCGGGATCGCCGGAGATCAGCTTGGCGATATCGGACGCGTCGCTGTCCTCGTCCTCTTCCAGCGCATGCATCAGGCTCAGATACAGGTGCGGCGGGGAAGGCAGCTTGTCGATGCGGCCGATCGCGCTGCGCAGCCGCGCATCGTCCAGCAGGTCGCGCAACTCCTCCAGGCTGGACACGGCTTCGAGCAGCACCTCCGGCGCCAGCGGGGTCGGCAGGAACCGGTGCGCCACGCCGATGATGCGGGCCGGCGGTGTGCGCTGGCTGTGCTCGCCGGTGATCAGCGCGATGCGGCTGGTGGCCGGGCGCAGGGTGCGGATCTGCCCCAGCAGCGTGGCCGGGGTGATGTCCGGCAGGGCGGGGGCGGCGACCACCACGTCGAACTCAAGGGTGGCGACCGCGGCGATGGCGCTGTTGCCGTCGGCGACGACCTGCAACTGTCCGTCGAGGTCGTCGATGTAGTCGGCCATATCCGGCGGCAGGTCGCTGCTGTCGCCCACAAACAAGATGCGCAAGACTCTATTCCCCTGCATGGGCCGGATGGAGTTCACCGGCCCGGACACGTCCGATCCAATGTAACC
>JAFADB010000027.1 GCA_023425225.1 Pseudomonadota bacterium | reverse complement strand
TCGCCACGACCAAGGCGCAGCGCAAGCTGTTCTTCAACCTGCGCAAGTCCAAGACCCGCCTGGGCTGGATGAACGCGGCCGAGGTCAGCGCCGTGGCCAAGGACCTGAACGTGTCCGAGCGCGAGGTCATGGAGATGGAGTCGCGCCTGTCCGGACGCGACATCGGCTTCGACGCGCCGTCCGACGAGGACGACGACCACGCGCCGCCGTCGCCGGCCGCCTACCTGGTCGCCGACCAGGAGGATCCGTCGCAGGCCTACGAGCGCGAGGACAGCGAGGACAATCAGCTGCAGCTGCTGCGCGAGGGCCTGGCCGAGCTGGACGGACGGTCGCGCGACATCATCAAGCGCCGCTGGCTGGACTCGGAGAGCAAGGTGACGCTGCAGGAACTGGCCGACGAATACGGTGTGTCGGCCGAGCGCATCCGCCAGATCGAGGCCAATGCGCTGAAGAAGATGAAGGCGCTGTTCGTGGCCTGATCGCCGCGGCGGTCCTGCGATGCTGAAACCCCGGGTCTGCGCCCGGGGTTTTTCGTTGGCGACCTGCTTGCGTGCGCCGCCGTCACGGCGAGGGCGGCAGGCCGGTATCGTCGCTTTCGCGTGGCCGGGCGTCGTCCGGTGCGCCGAAGATGATCCGCGCCGCGCGCTGATAGCTCCAGTAGGCCATTGCCCAGTTCACCAGCACCACGAAGCGGTTGCGGAAGCCGATCAGGAAGTAGACGTGCGCGGCCAGCCAGAACCACCACGCCGGCAGGCCCGACAGCTTGACCCTGCCGATGTGGACGATCGCGGCCATGCGGCCGATGGTGGCCAGGTTGCCCTGGTCGCGGTAGCGGAACGGCTGGGCCTTGCGGTCACCGCGCAGGCGGCGCTTGAGCACGTGGGCGATGTGCTTGCCCATCTGCTTGGCGGCCGGCGCCACGCCGGGCACCGGCTTGCCGTCCTGCGCGATCGCGGCCAGGTCGCCGCCGACGAAGACCTCCGGGTGGCCGGGCACGCTCAGGTCGGGTTCGACCTGCACCCGGCCGGCGCGGTCCAGCGGCACCCCCAGCGTGCGTCCCAGCGGCGAGGCGGCCACGCCGGCGGCCCACACCACCGTGCGCGATGGCACGAAGGTCTCGCCAAGACGGTAGCCGTGCGCGCTGATCTCGGTCACCGGCGTGCCGGTCAGTACCTCCACGCCGAGCTTCTCCAACTGCTTGCGGGCCTTGTCGGTGAGGTCGGCCGGGAACGACGGCAGGACCCGCGGACCGGCCTCGATCAGGCGCACGCGCGCCTGGCGGGGGTCGATGTGGCGGAACTCGTTGTTGAGCGTATGCCGGGCGATCTCGGCCAGGGTGCCGGCCAGTTCGACCCCGGTCGGGCCGCCACCGACGACGGCGAAATCCAGCCAGGCCTGCTGCGCCTGCGGGTCGGTCTCCATCTCGGCGCGTTCGAATGCCATCAGCAGCTTGCGCCGCAGGTTCAGCGCGTTGCCCAGGGTCTTCAGGCCCGGGGCGACGCGCGCCCATTCGTCGTGGCCGAAATAAGCGTGGGTGGCGCCGGAGGCCACCAGCAGGTAGTCGTAGCCGAGCGTGCGGCCGTCGGCCAGCCGCACCTGGCGCTGGTCCGGCTGCACCTGGGCGACCTCGCCCAGCCAGACCTCGACGTTGCGCTGGTGGCGCAGGATGTGCCGCAGCGGCGCGGCGATGTCCGGCGCCGACAGGCCGGCGGTGGCGACCTGGTAGAGCAGCGGCTGGAACAGGTGGTGGTTGCGGCGGTCGATCAGGGTGATGCGCAGCGATTCGGAGGCCAGCGCGCGCACGGCCCAGAGGCCGGCGAAGCCGCCGCCGATCACGATCAGATGGGGAGTGGTTGGCGTCATGCGGAAATGGGGGTGAGCGGGTGGGGAGCACGCCATGGCGACGATCCGCCGGCGCGCGGTCCAGCTATATCACCGTTGCCATTGCGATGCAGGCATCGGCGGCGGACACTGCGGGTCGCGGCACGGTATCGATGCCGGCGCCGGGACGCACACCAACCCACAGGAAGGAACGCCCATGGCCGAAGTGGAAAAGCGCATCGCCCTGCTGATCGACGCCGACAACGCGCCGGCGGCCAAGATCGACGTGGTGCTGGCCGAGGTGGCGCGCTACGGCGTGGCCAACGTGCGCCGCGCCTACGGCAATTGGAAGAGCCCGCACCTGAAGGGATGGGAGGCGGTGCTGCAGGAGTACGCGATCCGGCCGATCCAGCAGTTCGCCTACAGCACCGGCAAGAACGCCTCGGACATGGCGATGGTGATCGACGGCATGGACCTGCTGTACGCGCGCAACCTGGACGGCTTCGCCATCGTCTCCAGCGATGCCGACTTCACCCCGCTGGTGATGCGCCTGCTGACCGACGGCATGAAGGTCTACGGCTTCGGCGAGAAGAAGACCCCGGCCGCGTTCGTCAACGCCTGTTCCAAGTTCACCTACGTCGAGGCGCTGGGCGAGACCGCTGGCGGCGGCGAGGAGTCCGGCGCGCGCAAGGGCGAGAAGGAACTGCGCAGCGACACCCGGCTGGTGCAGATGCTGCGCAGCGCGGTGGAGTCGGCCAGCGACGACGACGGCTGGGCGCACCTGGGCGCGGTCGGCAAGCAGGTGGCCAACCAGGCCTCGTTCGACTCGCGCAACTACGGCTA
>JAFADB010000328.1 GCA_023425225.1 Pseudomonadota bacterium | reverse complement strand
CGTGCGGGCAGTGGCAGCTGGACGCGGAGGCGCAGCAGCTGTCCTTGCCGCCGCCGTGGTCGTGCGGGCCGTCGCCGCAGCCGGCCGGGGGCGGTGCGGCGTCGTGGCAGGACGCCATGGCCATGGTGGCGTGGTCGCCGTGACGGTGTCCATGCGGGCCGGGGTGCGCCATGGCGTGGCTGGCATGCGTGGCATGCGCACCGGCCGCCGTGGCCATCGCCGCGTGCCCGCCGGCCATCGACTGCATCGGCAGCACGGCGTTGCCGGTGCCGTTGAGCACCAGGCTCAGGCACAGCAGCAGGCGTGTCAGCAGGGCGAAGGCGGTCAACGGAGTGAGGGCCGGGGGGAGGGACTGGGGCCAGAGGATACTGGAGCGGCCGCGGCTGGCAACTGCCCCGGATTGGCCGGAACGGGCCGCCGGCCGACCCTGGAGTCGACTCCACCAGGGGGCTGCGAGGCCGCGTAATCCGTTGCCGGACAATGAATTGGGCGAATAGTGAATGATTACTGAACGAAATGTTGCAGTGCGACAAATTTCCATTGACTCTGGACCTGTGTCCAGAATTTACGGTCGTTCCCCATGAGCCGCACCCCCGCCAGCTCCCACTTCACCATTGGTGCCCTCGCCCGGCAGAGCGAGGTCGCCATCGACACCATCCGCTACTACGAGCGCGAGGGCCTGCTGCCGATACCGCAGCGGCGGGCGTCGGGTTACCGCGAGTACGACGCCAGCGCGGTGGAGCGGGTGCGCTTCATCCGTCGCGCCAAGGAGCTGGGGTTCTCGCTGGAGGAGATCCGCGACCTGCTGGAACTGCAGGGCGATCGCAAGCACGGCGTGGAAGGCATCAAGCAACGCGCCAGCAAGCGCCTGGACGAGCTCAACCAGCGCATCGCCCAGCTGACCGAGACGCGCGACGCGCTGGCGCGGCTGGTGGACGAGTGCCCGGGCTGCGGCGAGCCGGAATGCTGCCCGATCCTCACCAACATCCAGGGCGAGCCCGTGGCGCCGCCGCCGGCGACGTGCTGCGGCACGGGTACCCCCGCAAGGAAATGAAATCGATGAGCCAGACGATGTCCACCACCTTGAGCTTCCCGGTCCGCGGCATGACCTGCGCGGCCTGCGCGACCACCATCGAGAAGGTGCTGAACAGGTTCCCCGGCGTCAAAGCGCAGGTCAACTTCGCCAGCGAGCGCGTGCGCCTGGAATACGACAGCACCCAGGTCAAGCCCGAGGCGCTGGTGGAGAGCATCGGCAAGGCCGGCTTCTCGGTGCCGCCGGAAACGCTGGCGCTGGACATCACCGGCATGAGCTGCGCGGCCTGCGCGGCCGGCATCGAGGGTGTGCTGGCCAAGACCCCGGGCGTGATCGCCGGCAACGTCAACTTCGCCTCGGCCAAGGCGCGGGTGCAGTACACCCCCGGCGTGGTCGATGCGGCCGAGATCGTCAGGCGCATCGGCAAGGCCGGTTTCGGCGCCAGCGAAGTGCGCGAGATGGGCGAGGCCGAGATGGCCGCGCGCGAGCAGGCCGAACGCAGCGCCTGGCGCCGGCAGGTGCTGATGTTCGCCGCCTCGGTGGTGCTGACGGCGCCGCTGTTCGCGCAGATGTTCACCATGTTCGACTTCGGCAACCTCGGCCACCTGCTCGGCGGCCACCATGCCGACCTGCTGCCGCGCTGGCTGCAGATGCTGCTGGCCACGCCGGTGCAGTTCTGGATCGGCGCGCGCTTCTACAAGGCCGCGTTCAAGTCGCTGCGCTCGGGCACCGCCAACATGGACGTGCTGGTCGCGCTCGGCACCAGCATGGCCTGGCTGTACAGCGCGGTGGTCACCGTGTTCGGGCTGGACGGCCAGCACGTCTACTTCGAGGCCAGCGCCTCGATCATCACCCTGATCCTGCTCGGGCGGCTGCTGGAGGCGCGCGCCAAGCGCAAGACCTCCTCGGCCATCCGCGCGCTGCTCGATCTCAAGCCGCGGACCGCCAAGGTCGAGCGCGACGGCCGCATCGTCGAGGTCGATGCCGGCAGCCTGGTGGTCGGCGACATCTTCGTGGTCGCCGCCGGCGAGAGCGTGCCGGTGGACGGCGAGGTCATCGCCGGCACGTCCAGCGTGGACGAGGCGATGCTGTCGGGCGAGTCGATGCCGGTGGGCAAGGAGCCGGGCAGCACGCTGTTCGCCGCCACCGTCAACCAGTTCGGCATGCTGCGCGCGCGCGCCACCGGCGTCGGTGCCGACACCATGCTGGCGCAGATCATCCGCATGGTCGACGAGGCGCAGGGCTCCAAGGCGCCGATCCAGCACCTGGTGGACAAGATCGCCGGCATCTTCGTGCCGGTGGTGGTGGCCATCGCCATGCTCACCCTGGCCGTCACCTGGATGGTCACCGGCACCTTCGCCACCGCGCTGGTGCATGCGGTGGCGGTGCTGGTGATCGCCTGCCCGTGCTCGCTGGGCCTGGCCACGCCGACCGCGATCATGGTCGGCACCGGCATGGGCGCCCGGGCCGGCATCCTGATCCGCAACGCCGAGGTGCTCGAGCGCGCCCGCGCGCTGAAGACGCTGGTGGTGGACAAGACCGGCACCCTGACCCAGGGCCGCCCGGAAGTGACCGAGGTGATCGTGCCGGCCGACCGCGACGGCAGCGAACTGCTGCGCTGGGCCGCGGCGCTGGAGGCCGGTTCCGAGCACCCGCTGGCGCGCGCGATCCTGAAGAAGGCCGAGGCCGACGCGCTGCAGGCGCCGCCGGTCGAGGAGTTCGACACCGTGCCCGGCAAGGGCGTGCGCGGCCGCGTCGAAGGCCGCCAGGCCGCGCTCGGCTCGCCGGCGTGGATGGTCGAGCTGACCGGCAACCCGCTGTCCGATGCCGGCCTGCGGCAGCGCGCCGAGGCCGCCCAGGCCAAGGGCCAGACCGTGGTCGGCGTGGCCCTGGACGGCACGGTGGCCGGCTACATCGCCATCGCCGACCAGCTGCGCGAGACCTCGCGCGAGGCGGTGGCCCGGCTCAAGGCGCTGGGCATCGAGGTGGTGATGATGACCGGCGACAACCGCCACACCGCCAAGGCCATCGCCGACCAGGTCGGCATCACCCGCTTCGCCGCCGAGGTGCTGCCGCAGGACAAGGCCGGCGAAGTGCAGCGCCTGCAGCAGCTGGGCGGCGGCCATGTCGGCATGGTCGGCGACGGCATCAACGACGCCCCGGCGCTGGCCGCGGCCGACGTCAGCTTCGCCGTCGGTGCCGGCTCGGACATCGCGGTGGAGGCGGCCGACGTGGTGCTGGTCAAGGGCGACCTGCGCGGCGTGGCCACCGCCATCGACCTGTCCGGCGCCACCTTGCGCAAGATCCGCCAGAACCTGTTCTTCGCCTTCTTCTACAACGTGCTCGGCATCCCGCTGGCGGCCTTCGGCCTGCTCAACCCGGTGGTCGCCGGCGCGGCGATGGCGATGAGCTCGATCTCGGTGGTCGGCAACTCGCTGCTGCTCAACCGCTGGCGCCCACGATGATCTCTCCCCAGACCGGCCACCTCCTGTTCCGGGCCGGCCTTTTTTTCTTCACTCCCAACCGAGGAATCCAACGATGAGCAATATCGAACTGAAGGTGGACGGCATGAAGTGCGGTGGCTGCTCGGGCCGCCTCAAGCGCGTGCTCGAGGGCACCGACGGCGTCAAGTCCACCGACATCGTGCTCGAGACCAAGCAGGTCACCGTCGACTTCGACGAATCCAGCATCGGCGTCGATGCGATCAAGGGCGTGATCGCCGATGCCGGCTTCACGGTGATGGTCGCCTGAGGCGCGCTGCCGGTCGAGGCGTCATGCCGTCCGGTTCGAACGACATGAGCACAGGTTCCTGGACCCTGGAGCAGGGTCCAGGCCGCAACATCCAGGCACCACCGGCGGGGTTTCCGTAGGAGGCGCCAACAGAGTCTTTCTTCATCCATCCGGTCCGCACCTGTCACGGCGGACCGGATACCCACGTCGGGACCGGCCAGGGGGCCGGCGCCTGGCCGCGGCCTCGGGCCGCAATACCCGCGGGAGGGCGGGCAGGAGCATTCGATGAGCCGGGGGGCATGCCGGCCGCTACGGGTGAAAGGCCCGAGGCAACCTGTCATTCGCCGCAGTCCACCTGCCTGGCCGTTTCCGATGCGCCGCTGCATTGCACCGGAGGTCGGCGGCAGTCCAGAAGCAAGCCCGTGATGGAGTCCCGATGAGCCAGCCCTCTACCGCCTCGCCTTCCGCTCCGGCAAAGCCGAGCGTGGGATTCGCCGACGCCTGGCGCCTGCTGAGCGGCTACTGGCGTTCGCAGGACAAGGCCATGGCCTGGTTCCTGCTGCTGCTGATCCCGGCGGTCTACGGGCTGATGGTCTACCAAGGCCTGCTGCTCAACCGCCTCAACGGCACCATGTTCGATGCGCTGGGCGAGCGCAACGCACCGACATTCTGGAAGACGATCGGCTGGAAGGCGGCGGTGATGGCCAGCTGGGTGGCCGCCTTCGCCTTCGTCGAGTGGCTGGTGCAGATCCTGCAGATGCGCTGGCGCAGCTGGATGAACGCGCATTTCCTCGAGCGCTGGCTGGACAAGAAGGCCTACTACCGGCTCGACCGCAGCGGCGGCATCGACAACCCGGACCAGCGCCTGTCCGAGGACATGCTGATCCTCACCGGCGAGCGCGGGCTCAAGAAGGCCTTCGAGTTCCTGCACCAGTCGGGCAAGGTGGTGGTGTTCACCGGCGTGCTGTGGAACCTGTCGCGCGACATCGGCTTCGTGGTCGGAAGCGTGAACCTGGCCATCCCGGGACTGGTGACTTTCGTCTTCGTCCTGTTCTGCCTGGGCAGCACCGGGCTGGTGGAATGGCTGGGGCGGCCGCTGCTGCGTGCGCGCTACCAGCAGCAGGCGCGCGAGGGCGACTACCGTTTCGGCCTGGTGCGGGTGCGCGAGAACGTCGAGCCGATCGCGCTGTATGCCGGCGAGCGTGCCGAGCAGCGCCGCCTCGACGGTGCCTTCGCCGCGATCCGCCGCAACTGGCGCGACGTGGTGCGGCACACCTTCGGCGTCAACCTGTCCATGCAGGGCAGCAACCAGACCGCGCAGGTGGTCCCGTGGCTGCTGGGCGCCGGCGCCTATTTCGCCGGCAGCCTGACGCTGGGCGGCGTCACCCGGCTCACCCAGGCCTGCAACGAGCTGCGCATCGGCCTGCTGTGGTTCATCCAGAACTACACCGAACTGGCCGACGTGCGCGCCGCGCTGTCGCGCCTGGTCGAGTTCGACCGGGCGCTGGCGCGCTCCGACGCGCCGCACGCCATCGAGGTCGCCGACAGCCAGGACGAGGTGCTGCGCATCTACGGGCTGGCGCTGGAGCGCCCCGACGGCCACCCGCTGAGCGAGCCGGCCTCGATGGACATCAAGGCCGGGACGAGCTGCGTGATCGTCGGTCCGTCCGGCTGCGGCAAGAGCACGTTCCTGCTGTCGCTGGCCGGACTGTGGCGCCATGGCCGCGGCCGCGTCGAGATGCCCGCCGGCCGCCGCAGCATGTTCATCCCGCAGCGGCCGTACGTGCCGATCGGCACCTTCAAGGATGCGCTGTGCTATCCCGGCAACGCCGACGAGTTCGACGATGCCTGCTGCGAGCAGGCGCTGGGCGCCTGCCGACTGGAGCGCTATGCCGCCGTGCTGGGTGAGACGGCGCACTGGAGCAAGCGACTCTCGCCCGGCGAGCAGCAGCGGCTGGCGTTCGCGCGCGTACTGCTGCAGAAGCCGGACACGCTGTTCCTGGACGAGGCCACCTCGGCGCTGGACACCGACACCGAGGCCTGGCTGTACCGGCAGCTGCGCCAGCGCCTGCCCCACTGCACGGTGATCAGCGTCGCCCATCGCGACACGGTGATCGCCATGCACGAGCGCAGGTTGCGTTTTTCCGAGGCGCCGGCTTCGACGCCGGCAGCCGCGGGATGCCTCGTCGCCGTGCCCAGGTGAGTCGCGGGCAATAGGAACGGCCGGACAACGGCCGCGACAACGGTAGTGGTGGGGAAACGGCCCTGACGAGGACACGGGCTGGATCGGGGCCTCGCGTGCAGGCCAGGGACGAGTGCGCGCGAAAAAAGACGGGAGGGGAATCGGAAACGCCGCCGCGGCGTTCCGGGACGGCCCGGTGCCGGCCCGTCGCCATCAGCAAGACAGCCATCAGGAGCATGCCAACGTGATCGACAAGATGAAGCTGAATACCTTGACCGGGGCCCTGGCGCTCTGCCTGGCCGGTGCCGCCTGCGCGCAGGACGCCGAGGGCGAGGGGAGCACCCCGCGGAGCGCCAGCGAATTGTCCGCCGTCCAGGTGACAGGATCGTTGCTGCCGCGCACGCAGCTGGAGAATTCCGTGCCCAGCCTGGTCATCACCAACCAGGACATCGCCCGCCAGGGATTCACCGACATCGCCGCGGTGCTGCGCGCCTCGACCCTGGGCGGCGGCGGCCTGCGCGAGGGCGCGCCGATCGGCTCGGGCAACACCCAGGCCACCAAGTCGGTCAACCTGTTCGGCCTGGGCGCCAGCTACACCAAGGTGCTGGTCAACGGCCATCCGTTCGCCAACTTCCCGATGGCGGCCAACACCACCGACGGCGGCATGCTGGCCGACCTGGCCAACATCCCGATGGCGATGGTGGATCGCATCGAGATCCTGCCCGGCAGCCAGTCGGCCACCTACGGCGCCGACGCGGTGGCCGGGGTGATCAACATCATCCTCAAGCGCGAGGTCGAGGGCATCCACGCCAGCGTGCGCTCCAACGTCTACACCGAGGGCGGCGGCGCCAGCCAGCGCGTGCAGGTCGTCGGCGGGCATGCCTTCGGCGAGGCGACCACGCTCACCTACGGCGCGCAATACGACCACGCCGACCCGCTGATGGGCCGCGATCGCAAGCTGACCGCCTACACGCCGTGGAACGACGAGGCCTATGCCATCGACGCCGATACCGGGCAGTACTACGACCCGGGCGTGGCCGGCTGCCGGCAGATGGGCGCGCTGTTCGGCGGCAGCATGGAATACCGCGTGGACGGCGGCGATCCCTACTGCGGCTCGGACTACACCCAGTCCAGCGTGGCGACCTACGATGCCGCACGGCGGCTCGCGGCCGGCTACGTGTCGCTGGACCACCGCTTCGGCGACAACGCCACCGCCTACCTCGACGCCAACTACGCCGTCGGCAGGACCTCCAGCAACTGCTGCGTGACCTGGTACTACCAGACCGTGACCGATGCGGCCAGCGGCGTGGACTACGAGATCTCGCGCGACTTCGCGCTGGAGGAGATCGGCGGCTTCGATGCCGCCGCGGTGCACAACCGCAGCCACCAGTACGACGTCACCGCCGGCCTGCGCGGCGGCTTCGGCGCCAGCGACTGGGGCTACGATGCGTACCTCTCGCGCTCGGCCTACATCGTCAAGCAGAAGCAGCTGCTGCCGATCAGGAGCGCGATGAACGCCTACCTGGCGCAGCGCTACAGCGATGTCAGCCAGGTGTTCGTGCCGCTCACGCCGAAGGAGTACGCCGGCTTCAGCTACCTGCAGACGCGCAAGTCCGACACCATGACCCAGCAGGCCAGCGCGCGCGTGTTCAACGCCAACCTGTTCGAACTGCCCGGCGGCAGCGCCGGCCTGGCGATGCTGGTGGAAGCCGGCAGCGAGAGCTGGACCGACAGCCCGGACACGATGTACCGCTCCGGCGCGCTGATGTGGGGCGCGCAGCAGGCCAGCGACGGCGACCGCGACCGCCGCGGCGCGGCCGTGCAGATGGACCTGCCGCTGTTCTCCCAGCTTTCGCTGACCGGCGCCGGACGCTACGACGACTACCGCTACTCCGGCATCGACCGCAGCAAGTTCACCTGGAAGGGCGGGCTGGAGTTCCGTCCGTTCGAGAGCCTGCTGCTGCGCGGCAGCGTCGGCACCTCGTTCCGCGCCGCCGACATGTCCTACCTGTACGCCGGCCAGACCATCGGCAACCAGAACACCTACGACCTGTACCTGTGCGACCAGATGGGCGTGTCGCGCACCAGCAACGCCTGCCGCTACGTCATGTCCGGCCGCACCCAGGGCAACCTGGCGCTGGAGCCGGTGACCTCCAAGTCGCGCAGCGTCGGCTTCGTCTGGTCTCCCCTGGCCAGCCTGTCGCTGCATGGCGACTACATGGACATCGACATCGACAACGAGGTGCGCTCGCTGGGCCTGGCCAACATCCTGTTCGACGAGGCCGCCTGCCGCCAGGGCCAGGCCGCCGTCTACCTGCCCAGCTGCGAGGCGGCGCTGGCGCGGGTGACGCGCGACGGCGACGGCCGCATCGCCAGCGTGGACAGCGGCTACTTCAACGTCGCCCACAAGAGCATGAAGATGCTGATGGCCGGCGGCGACTACCGGGTGCCGACCGACGCCTGGGGCAACTGGCGCTTCGTGCTCAACTACAGCCGCATCCTCGACTACAAGTCGCAACTGGATTCGGTGTCGCCGGTGGTGGACGTGATCGACGAGCCGCGCGGACAGGCCAGCTTCTTCGAGCGCATGCTCAATGCCACCGTGAGCTGGGAGAAGGGACCGCTGAGCATCACCCTGTGGGGCGTGCGCTACGGCAAGAACCCGAACTTCGCCCTGCGCGTGGCCGGCTGGGAAGCGACCGCCGCGGACCTGGCCCGCTACGGCGAACCCGGCTACGACGATGCCTGGGTGCTGTTCAACGGCTCGGTGCAGTACGAACTGCCGCTGGACATGGCCATCTCGGTATCGGTCAACAACATCGCCAACAAGATGCCGCCGAACCGCAACTGGACCTCTTCGCCGTACTACAACTCGCAGCTCTACAACGTCTACGGCCG
>JAFADB010000321.1 GCA_023425225.1 Pseudomonadota bacterium | reverse complement strand
CCGCCAGCGAGCCCATGCCGCGGTAGCTCTTGTAGCTGCGGCCCTGGAACAGTTCGACCTCGCCCGGAGCCTCCTCGGTACCGGCGAACAGGCCGCCGATCATCACCGTGGAGGCGCCGGCCACCAGCGCCTTGCCGATGTCGCCGGAGTAGCGGATGCCACCGTCGGCGATCAGCGGGATGCGGTCCTGCAGCGCGTCGGCGACCATGCTCACCGCGGTGACCTGCGGCACGCCGACGCCGGCGACCACGCGCGTGGTGCAGATCGAGCCGGGGCCGACGCCGACCTTGACCGCGTCGGCACCGGCGTCCATCAGCGCCAGCGCGGCATCGCCGGTGACGATGTTGCCGCCGATCACCTGCAGCTGCGGGAAGCGCTTCTTGACCCAGGCCACGCGGTCGATCACGCCCTGCGAATGGCCGTGCGCGGTATCGACGATGACCACGTCGACGCCGGCGGCCACCAGGGCCTCCACGCGCTGCTCGGTGTCGCCGCCCACGCCGACCGCGGCGCCGACCAGCAGGCGGGTCGAGCTGTCCTTGGCGGCATTGGGGTTGTCGGACTTCTTCTGGATGTCCTTGACGGTGATCAGCCCGCGCAGCTCGAAGTCGTCGTTGACCACCAGCACCTTCTCGATGCGGTGCCTGTGCAGCAGCTTGAGCACCTCGTCGGAGGCGGCGCCTTCCTTGACCGTGATCAGGCGGTCCTTCTTGGTCATGATGTGGCGGACCGGGTCGTCCAGCTCGGTCTCGAAGCGCATGTCGCGGTGGGTGACGATGCCGGCCAGGTGGCCGTTGGCGTCCACCACCGGCACGCCGGAGATGTTGTGCGCGCGGGTCAGCGCCAGCACTTCGCGGATGGTGGTTTCCGGGTTGACCGTGAACGGGTCGCGGATCACGCCCGACTCGAACTTCTTGACCTTGGCCACCTGCGCGGCCTGCTGCTCCACGGTCATGTTCTTGTGGATGATGCCAATGCCGCCGAGCTGGGCCATCGCGATGGCCAGGCGCGCCTCGGTCACGGTGTCCATGGCCGCCGACAGGATCGGCAGCTTCAGGCGCAGGTCGCGGGTGAGTCGGGTACCCAGGTCGACGTCCTTGGGCAGGACCGTGGAATGGGCGGGGACGAGCGAGACGTCGTCGTAGGTGAGTGCTTCAGCCAGAATGCGCAGCATTGGCGGACCCGGATGTGGGGAAGCGCGGCATTTTAACCCGAATCGGCCCCGACGGCACGTGCGTGCGTGTGCCGGGACTGCGACGTAGCGTTGCAGGCGGGCCGGGTCAGCCGGCCGCCTCGGCCGCCTCCAGCGTGTTCTGCATCAGCGTGGCCACCGTCATCGGCCCCACCCCGCCCGGCACCGGGGTGATCCAGCTGGCGCGCTGCGCGGCCGCCTCGAAGCCGACGTCGCCGACCAGGCGGCCGTCCTCCAGGCGATTGATGCCCACGTCGATCACCACCGCGCCCGGCTTGACCCATTCGCCGGGGATCAGCCGCGGCTTGCCCACCGCCACCACCAGGATGTCGGCCTCGCCCACGCTGCGCTGGAGCACATCGCGCGGGGTGAACTTGTGGCAGCTGGTGACGGTGCAGCCGGCGATCAGCAGCTCCAGCCCCATCGGCCGGCCGACGTGGTTGCTCACCCCGACGATGGTGGCGTTGCGGCCGCGCACCGGCTGGTCGGTATGCGCCAGCAGGGTGACGATGCCGCGCGGCGTGCACGGGCGCAGGCCGAACTGGCGCAGCGCCAGGTGGCCGACGTTGGTGGGATGGAAGCCGTCCACGTCCTTGCGCGGGTCGATCCGCTCGATCAGCCGGCTGGCGTCGGGAATGCCCGGCAGCGGCAGCTGCACCAGGATGCCGTGGATGCGCGGATCGGCATTGAGCCGGTCGATCAGCTGCAGCAGCTCCGATTCGGTGGTGCCTTCGGGCAGATCGTAGTCGAACGCCTCGATGCCCACCTTCTCCGCCGCGCGCCGCTTGTTGCGCACGTACACCGCCGACGCCGGGTCGCCGCCCACCAGCACCACCGCCAGTCCCGGGCGGCTGCCGCCCGCGGCCAACCGCGCATCGACGCGGACCTTCAGCGTATCGAGCAGATCCTCGGCGATGCGGCGGCCATCCAGGATGCGGGCAAGGGCGGCGGAAGCAGGCGCGGAATCGCTCATCGGGCAGGAGTCGGACATTGGGGGGAACCGTTATTGTCGCCCATCCGCCGTTTCTCGCCACCGTCGAACGTCACGCCGGCGGCTTGTCCGCCGGGTCCGGCGGCGATCCGGCGGGCACCTGCTCGGGATTGAGCGCGCGGCTTTCGCGGCGCGGCTTGGTGAGCGGCGTCGGCTTGGGCACGCCGGGAGCGTTGCCGTAGAGCACGCGCGCACTGGCCTTGAGCCCGCTGCCGGCCATTTCGAGCTGGAACCGCTCCGCGTCGCGGCGACGGATCTCGCGCGCGACCAGCCGGGCCTCGTCCGCATCCACGCCCAGCTCCACCAGCGCCTCGCGGCCGAACTCCAGTGCCGATTCGAAGGTCTCGCGGATCTGGAAGTCCACGCCGGCGCGAACCAGTTCCAGCGCATGCTCGCGGTCGTAGGAGCGCACCAGCAGCTTGGCATGCGGGAATTGCGCGCTGGCCAGCTCGACGATGCGGCTGGCCGCCTCGCGGCCGTTCACGCACACGGCGATCGCCTGCACGGTCGCGGCACCGGAGGCATGCAGCACATCAAGCCGGGTGCCGTCGCCGTAGTAGATCTTGAAGCCGAAATCGGCCGCGTTGTGGATCATCTCGATGTCGTTGTCGATGATGGTCACGTCCACGTCGCGCGCCAGCAACGCCTGGCTGGCCACCTGGCCGAAGCGTCCGAAGCCGATCACCAGCACCCGCCCGCTTTGCCCGTCGACCGCCTCCACGCCCTCCAGCGACGGCTTCCGCGCAGGCAGGAAGCGTCCCAGCAGCAGCGTGAACAGCGGCGTCAACGCCATCGACAGGACCACGATCGCGGTCAGGTTGGCATTGATCCGCGCATCGATGACCCCGGCCGTGGCCGCGGCGGA
>JAFADB010000342.1 GCA_023425225.1 Pseudomonadota bacterium | reverse complement strand
GTCGAGGACCGAGGTGACAACCTTCAGCGCATGCCGGCGGTCTTCGTTCGCGTACCTGCCGCTGGCGGCGTGGGGCGACTGGTATGGCGAGCAGCTGGCAGCCATCGCCGTTGCCGTTGCCGGCATAACCGTCCGGCCGTGCGCTTGCGGCGTGGCCGTCGCCCCGCCGAGCCAGGCTGCCGCCAGCGCGAGCAGCAGCCACAGCGCCCAGCCCCGCCCGCGGCTGCTCGGGGCGGCGGCGGGGTCGCAGGAACCGGGGTGGCAGGGACGACACATGACGTCGGAGACGGCTCGCTGGCAGCGGGGCGATGGACCGCACGGACTCGTGCGGGCAACGGATGCTAACGAGAATCATTCCCTATTGCAATGTGTCAGCGCTGACACATTGGCGCGCGCAGGCCGGCGTGGCCGGGCTCAGTCGCGGTCGTCGCGGGTCCAGATCGCGCCGTCGGCGACCTTCACCGGGAACTTGGCCACCGGCGTGTACGCCGGCGGGCACAGCGGGCGGCCATCGCGGATGTCGAAGCGCGCCCCGTGCAGCACGCATTCGATCGAGCCCGCCGCGGCGTCGTAGATGCCCGGCGAGAGCTCGAAATCCTCGTGGCTGCAGCGGTCCTCCAGCGCGTAGAAATCGCCGTCGCGGTTGAACACGACGATCGGCGTGTCCGTCACTTCGTCCCACACCGTCTTCAGTTCGCCGGGCAGCAGCTCGGCGGTGCTGCACACGAACGTCCAGGCCTCGCTCATGCGGGCACCGGCAGCGCCTTTTCCAGCACCTCGAAGCGGATGTCGTCGCGCAGCGGGATGCCGAAGCGCGCATCGCCGTAGGGGAAGGGTTTCTTGATGCCGGTGCGGCGGTAGCCGCGACGCTCGTAGAACGCGATCAGCTCGTCGCGGATGTCGATCACGGTCATGCGCATCGACGGCAGGCTCCAGCGCTCGGCCACGATGCGCTCGGCCTCGGCCATCACGCGCTTGCCGATGCCGCCCCCCTGGCGGGTCGGGGACACGCTGAACATGCCCAGGTAGCCAGCGCCATCCTCCTCGGCGACGTGGCAGCAGGCGAGCAGCTGCCCGTCCTGCTCGGCCAGCAGCACCACGCTGCGCGGCTGCGCGATGTCGTGGCGCAGCACGTCCGGGTCGATGCGCTGGCCGTCGAGGAAATCGGCTTCGGTGGTCCAGCCGGCGCGGCTGGCATCGCCGCGGTAGGCCGAGGTGACGAGGGCGACGATGGCATCGACATCGTCGACGCCGGCGGTGCGGAAAGTGAGGTCGGTCATGGCGGGATTCTACGAAAACGCGGGCCGCCGGCGGGCAGTCGCGGCCGGGGAGCATCGGCCCGACGGGTCAGCCCAGCAGGGTGCGTACCTTCTTCAGCGCGGCCACGAACTGTTCGATCTCGGCGTGGGTGTTGTAGAAGGCCAGCGAGGCGCGGCAGGTGGCGCCCACGCCGTAGAACTGCAGCAGCGGGTGCGCGCAGTGCTGGCCCGAGCGCACCGCCACGCCCTCCAGGTCGAGCAGCGTGGCCAGGTCGTGGGCGTGCGCGCCCTCGATCAGGAACGACACCACCGCGGCCTTGTCCGGCGTGGTGCCGAAGATGCGCAGGCCGTCGATCCTGAGCAGCTCCTCGGTGAGGTGCGCCAGCAGTTCCGCCTCGCGCGGCTCGACGTGGTCGAAGCCCAGCCCCTGCAGGTAGTCCACCGCCGAGGACAGGCCGACGAAACCGGCGATATTCGGCGTGCCGGCCTCGAACTTGTGCGGCGGGTCGTTGAACACCGTGCCCTCGAAGCTGACTTCCTTGATCATCTCGCCGCCACCGATGAACGGCGGCATCGCCTGCAGGTGCTCGCGCCGCGCCCACAGCGCGCCGGTGCCGGTGGGGCCGAACATCTTGTGGCCGGTGATGGCGTAGAAGTCGCAGCCGATGGCGGCCACGTCGACCCGGCGGTGCGGCGCGGCCTGCGAGCCGTCGACCACGGTGACGATGCCGCGCCTGCGTGCCTCGCGGCAGATCTCGCGCACCGGGTTGACGGTGCCGAGCACGTTGGACACGTGCGCCACCGCCAGCAGCTTGACCTCCGGGGTCATCGCCCGCCGCAGCGCGTCCAGGTCCAGCGCGCCCTCCGGGGTGATCTCGGCCACGCGGATGCTGGCGCCGGTGCGCTCGGCCACCAGTTGCCACGGCACGATGTTGGCGTGGTGCTCCATGCGCGAGACCAGGATCACGTCGCCGGCCTTCAGCCGCGGCAGCGCCCACGAGTAGGCCACCAGGTTGATGGCGAAAGTGGTGCCGCTGCACAGCACCAGTTCCTCGGCACGCACGTTGAGGAAATCGGCCAGCTTGGCGCGCGCGCCCTCGTAGGCGTCGGTGGCCTCGGTGCCTAGCGCGTGCACGGCGCGGCTGACGTTGGCGTTGTAGCGGCGGTAGAACTCGTCCACCGCGGCGATCACCGGCAGCGGCTTCTGCGCGGTGTTGGCGTTGTCGAAATAGATCAGCGGCTTGCCGTTGACCTGGCGCATCAGCAGCGGGAAGTCGGCGCGGACCTGTTCCCAGTCCGGGACGGCATCGCGGGTGGCGGCGTCCTGCGGGGCGGAAACGATGTTCATGCCAGACCCACCGAGTCCAGCGCGCGGTCCAGGTAACCGGCCAGCGCCTCGGCCAGCGCACCGTCCAGCGTGCGCAGCGGTTCGTGGCAGAAAGCGGCGCTGAGCAGCTGCTGCGCCTGCTGCCGCGGCAAGCCGCGCGAGCGCAGGTAGAACAGCGCCTGCGGATCGAGCTGGCCGACGGTGGCGCCGTGCGCGGCCTGCACCTCGTCGGCGTCGATCACCAGCACCGGCTGGGTGTCGATCTCCGCGTCGGCCGACAGCAGCAGGTTCTTGTTGGACAGGTTGGCGTCGGTACCGTCGGCGCCGGGACGGATGTTGATGCCGCCGTGGAACACCACGTGGCTGCGGCCGGCGGCCACGCCGCGCCAGAGCAGCGCGGCCTGCGTATCGCGGGCGATGTGGTCGATGCCCAGGCGGGTATCGAGGTGCCGGCGGCCGGCGCCGAGCAGCACGCCGTTGGCGGCCAGGCGGGCGTTGTCGCCTTCCAGGCGCACGTTGAGCTCGTGGCGCGACAGGCCCGCGCCCAGTTCCAGGTCGACGCGGCGGTAATCGGCATCGCGCGCCAGCACCGCGTCGGTGCGCAGCAGCGAGGTGAAACCGGTGGCGTCGGACTGCACGCGCGCATGCGCCAGCCGTGCGCCATGCGCCAGGTGCACGTGCGCCAGGGCATTGCCGAGGTGGCGGTTGTCGCCGGCATGCAGCTGGTGCTCGACCAGCTGCAGCGAGGCATCCTGGCGCAGTTCGATCAGGTGGCGATGGTGCCAGGCCAGGTCGGACGGCTGCGGGTCCCCCGCAGTGGCGGCGCTGACGAATACCAGGTGGACCGGCGTGGCCACCCGCACGCCGGCATCCACGCGCAGCAGCACGCCTTCGTCGGCCAGCGCGGCATTGAGCCGGGCGAACACCTCGTCGCTGCGCTCGAAGCGGCGGCCGAGGAAGCGCAGGGCCTCGCCGCCGCCGGCCAGCGCGGTCGACAGCGGCTGCAGTTCCACGCCCGCGGGCAGGCCGGCAAGGTCGGACAGCGCGGCGTCGTGGCGGCCGTTGACGAACACCAGCCGCGGCGACGGGATGGCGGCCAGCAGCGCCGGATCGATCGCGGCCGGCGCGGCGGGGGCGGCGGCGAAGCTGCGGCGCTCGAGCGCGCGCAGCGGCGTGTACTTCCACGCCTCGCTGCGCGGACCGGGCAGGCCGTCGCGCAGGGCGTCGTCAAGCACAGCGCGGCGCGCGGCATCGCCGTGGAAGCCGGCGGCCAGGGAGTCGAGCAGGGCGGACATCAGGCGGCGGCCTCCGGCGCGATGCGGTCCTTCAGCCACGCATAGCCATGCGCTTCCAGCTCCAGCGCCAGCTCCGGGCCGCCGCTCTGCACGATGCGGCCCTCGGCCAGCACGTGCACCACGTCCGGCTTGATGTAGTCGAGCAGGCGCTGGTAGTGGGTGATGACCAGGAACGCGCGCTCGGGCGAGCGCAGCGCGTTGACGCCCTCGGCCACGGTCTTGAGCGCATCGATGTCCAGGCCCGAGTCGGTCTCGTCCAGGATCGCCAGCTTCGGCTCCAGCACCGCGAGCTGGAAGATCTCGTTGCGCTTCTTCTCGCCGCCGGAGAAGCCCTCGTTGACGCCGCGATGCAGCAGCTCGTCGTTCAGGTGCAGCACCGCCAGCTTCTGCCGCACCAGCTTGAGGAACTGCATCGAGTCCAGCTCCGGCTCGCCGCGCGCGCGGCGCTGGGCGTTGAGCGCGCTGCGCAGGAAGTAGGTGTTGTTCACGCCCGGGATCTCCACCGGATACTGGAAGGCCAGGAACAGCCCGGCCGCGGCGCGCTCCTCCGGTTCCAGTTCCAGCAGCGGCTTGCCCTCGAACTCGACGCTGCCGGCGGTGACCTCGTAGCCGTCGCGGCCGGAGAGCACGTTGCCCAGGGTGGACTTGCCGGCGCCGTTGGGCCCCATGATGGCGTGCACCTCGCCCGGCTTCACCTCCAGGGACAGGCCCTTGAGGATTTCCTTGCCGGCGACGGAGGCATGGAGGTTTTCGATCTTCAGCATGGTGGTCATCGTCTTGATTCGTATGGGGGTACGCGCGGCTCAGCGGCCGTCGCGATCGAACAGGCGGGCGCGCAGGTAGGCGGTACGCGTGCGGGTGAGCTCGGCCTTGGCCAGGGCGAAGCTCATCGGGTAGATGGAGCCGTACTGGACGCGCGGGTCCTGGCCTTCGGCCAGCGGGAACTGCGCCGCCAGGTCGGAATCGCGCAGCTGCAGCCACAGCCGCTGCGCGGTGCGCAGCCGCTCGCGCGCCAGTGCGTCGTCGCCCGTGCCGGCCAGCACGTCGCGCCAGACCGCGTTCAACTCGGCATCGGCGGCGGCCAGCTCGTCGGCTGCGCAGGCATTGAGTTCGACCTGCGAGCCGTCCCGGTTGCAGGCCAGCTGTCCGGCGCCGTCACGCGCCGCGGCGAAGGCCGGAATGCAGGCGATGAGCAGCAGGATTGGCAGGAACGGGCGGATCATCCGACCGAACCCTCCAGCGAGACCTCCAGCAGCTTCTTCGCCTCGACCGCGAACTCCATCGGCAGCTCCTTGAACACCTGCTTGCAGAAGCCGTCGACGATCATCGACACCGCGTTCTCCTCGTCGATACCGCGGGCGCGGCAGTAGAACAGCTGGTCGTCGGAGATCTTCGAGGTGGTGGCCTCGTGCTCGACGGTGGCACCGGGGTTCTTCACCTCGATGTAGGGGAAGGTGTGGGCGCCGCACTGCTTGCCGATCAGCAGGCTGTCGCACTG
The DNA here is from genome assembly GCA_023425225.1 of Pseudomonadota bacterium. Taxonomy (GTDB): domain Bacteria; phylum Pseudomonadota; class Gammaproteobacteria; order Xanthomonadales; family Xanthomonadaceae; genus MMGLT7. Next base: position 185 of record JAFADB010000342.1, on the reverse strand, counting down.
GGTGTAGTTGCGCGCGCCGTCGGCGCCGCGGTCCACCTTGACCAGCCCACGGTAGGTATTCTGGCCGCGGCCGGCGCTGATGCCCTTGCTGACGATCTTGCTCTTGGTGCGCTTGCCGACGTGGATCATCTTGGTGCCGGTGTCGGCCTGCTGGCGGTGGTGGGTGAGCGCCACCGAGTGGAACT
>JAFADB010000341.1 GCA_023425225.1 Pseudomonadota bacterium | reverse complement strand
CCCTTGGAGGCCACGCCGGCCGCGCCCTGGGCGAGCTGGTTGGCCTGGCGGGCGGACTCGGCGTTCTGGCGCACGGTGGAGGTGAGTTCCTCCATCGAGGCGGCGGTTTCCTCCAGGTTGGCGGCCTGCTGTTCGGTGCGGCGCGACAGGTCGTTGTTGCCGGCGGCGATCTCGCCGGCGGCCGAGTTGATGGCAGTGGAGGCCTGCTGGATGCGGCCGACGATGGCGGTCAGCTGGTCGGCGGTGGCGTTGGCATGGTCGCGCATCTGCGCGAACACGCCCTGGAAGTCGCCATGCATGCGTTGCGTCAGCTTGCCGGTGGCGATGGCCTGGAGCAACTGCGTGAGTTGGCCCAGGTTGCGATCGGCCACGTCCATCATCGTGTTCAGGCCCTCGACCATGATGCGGAAGTCGTACTGGTACCTGTCCACATCGCCACGCAGCGACAGGTCGCCGACGGCCATGGCGTCGGTCAGGCGCTTGATCTCGCCATTGATGGACTGCAGGTTCGCCTTCACCGTATCCATGGTTTCGGTCAGGATGGCCTTCTCGCCCGAATAACGCGGCATGTCCTCGGACAGGTCGCCCACGGCGTAGCGGGACATCACCCGGGCCATCTCCAGCTTGGTATCCACATGCGAGCCGACCAGGGCATTGGTCTCGCTCACCATCTTGCCGAAGTCGCCCGGGAAGCGCGTCTCGTCCATACGGAAGCTGATCGTGCCGGCTTCGTGCTGGGTGGCCATGTCGCGCAGGCCGGCGAGCACCGACCGCAGTTCTTCCTGCATCGTGCGCATGCTGCCCAGCAGGCGGCCGATCTCGTCGCGTCCGCCCTGGGGGATGGGGGTATCCAGGGAGCCTTGCGCGATCGAGTCGGCGACCTTGGTCGCCTGGGCCAGCGGCAGGGTGACCGAGCGGGTGATCTGCCAGCAGATGAAGGTGACGCAGGCCCACACCAGCAGGAAGATCGCCAGCAGGTGGTTGATCTGGCTCCAGAATGCCGCCTGGATGTCGTCCAGGTAGACGCCCGAACCCAGAACCCAGTTCCATGCTGGCACACCCACGACCTGGGTGAGCTTGGGCACGGGAACCTCCGAGCCGGGCTTGGGCCAGTTCTGCTGCAGGGTGCCGCCGCCATGCTCGCGCACCATGCGGATGAACTGCTGGTTGGTGGCCGAGTCGGTAACGGTACCCACCAGCTTGTCGTCGGCAGCGTTCATCAACCGGCGCATGTGCGTCGCGTCCACCGGCTCGCTGACCCAGAAGTAGTCGTGTTCGCCGTGCCGCATGTCGCGCACAACGGCGAGCGCGCGTTGCTGCGCGTCGGCCAGTGGCATTTCACCCTTGGCTGCGACGGACGCGTAGTACTCGATCGTGTTGCGCGCCACGTCCATCACCCGCTGCAGGGCTTCTCCCCTCTCGCTGTAGAGGGACACGCGCGTCGTGTAGGCCGAATACGCGCAGATGCTGAAGAGCCCCACCACGAACACCGCGTTGAGCAGGTGCAGCTTGGTGGAAATCTTCCGGTCGGACAGCCAGCGAGCGAAGAACGAAGGGCGCTTCGGATTCGGTTTTCCAGTATCCATGGGGGTTACTCGATTGATGGACTGCATGCGTGTCATGGGGGGCAGGACGGGGGTGAACTGGCGCCGCACGTTCGGTTGGCCACGGCCATGTCACCGGGTTATCGGCCGGTGGCATTGACAACTTGAGGGTGGGTGTGTTGCTGCGCGGCAGGCCGGGCCGATGCCGGGCCGGATGGACTGCGGTGCAGCGCAGCGCGCGTAGGGAACGGCCGCCGCGGGCTTCGGGCGGCCATCCGCGGACATGCCGGAAAACTGTAGGGGTTGGAACGTCGGCCCGCGGCCGATGCCCGGGAATCAGGCCGCCTGCGGCATCCGCAGCGAGCGCACCAGCCCGCCGACATCCACGATCAGCGCGACGCGGCCGTCGCCGAGGATGGTGGCGCCGGACACGCCGGCGATGCGCCGGTAGTTGTTCTCGATGTTCTTGACCACGACCTGCTGCTGGCCGACCAGTTCGTCCACTTCCAGCGCGATCTTCTGCCCATCGCCCTCGACCACGACCACCAGCGGGTCGCTGCCTGGCTTGGCGGCATAGCCGTAGTACTCGTTGAGCGAGAGGATCGGCAGATATTCGCCGCGCACGCGCAGCACGCGGCCTTCGCCGGCCACGCTGCGCACGTCTTCGGCCTGCGGCTGCAGCGCCTCGAGCACGTAGGCCAGCGGCAGGATCAGGGTCTCGCCGCCCGCGGACACGGTCATGCCGTCTAGGATCGCCAGCGTCAGCGGCAGCCGGATCAGCGTGCGCGTACCGCTGCCGGCGGCGCTTTCCACCTGCACCTCGCCGCCCAGCGCCTGGATGTTGCGGCGGACCACGTCCATGCCGACGCCACGCCCGGACAGGTCGGTGACCGCGTCGGCGGTGGAAAAGCCGGGCTGGAAGATCAGGTCCCACACCTGCGAATCGGTGGGGTTCTCGGGCACCGGCAGGCCGCGCTCGGCCGCCTTGGCCAGGATCTTGGCGCGGTTCAGGCCACGGCCGTCGTCGCTGACCTCGATGACGATGTGCCCGCCCTGGTGCGAGGCGGCCAGGGTGATCGTGCCGGTCTCGTCCTTGCCGGCCTCGCGGCGGACGTCGGGCATTTCCAGGCCGTGGTCGATCGAGTTGCGCACCAGGTGCACCAGCGGGTCGGCGATCTTCTCGATCAGTCCCTTGTCCAGTTCGGTGCCTTCGCCGACGGTGCGCAGGCGCACGTGCTTGCCCAGCCGCGAGGACAGGTCGCGCACCAGCCGCGGGAAGCGGCGGAACACCGCGTCCACCGGCAGCATGCGCACGCCGATCACCGCCTCCTGCAGGTCGCGGGTGTTGCGCTCGAGCAGGTCGAGACCGGCGCTCAGGCGCTCGGCATGGGCCGGATCCAGACCGCCGGACACCTGCTTGAGCATGGCCTGGGTGATGACCAGCTCGCCGACCAGGTTGATCAGCGCATCGACCTTGTCCACGCTGACGCGGATGGAGGTTTCCGCGTCCTGATGCGCGGCGCTGGCCGGCGTGGCGCCAGCCGCGGTCGCGGCCGCAGGCGGCGCGCTCGGCGGCGCTTCCACCGCCAGGCTCGGCGGCGGCGCATCGACCTGCATCGGCCGGATGTCCAGCTCGCAGTCGTCCACCACCCAGGCGAAGGTGTCCTCGATGGCGCTGCGCGGCACCTTGCCGATCAGCCCCAGGTCCCAGGCCAGGTAGGCTTCCAGCGGGTCGATCTGCTCGAAGCCGGGCAGGCGCTGCAGGCGCGCGGCGATCTGCAGCGGTCCCAGGTGCTCGAGCTCGCGGATGATGCGCAGCGGATCGTTGCCGCTCATGAACAGCGACGGCGCGGGGGTGAAGCCGATCTGCCAGCCGTCGGGTTCCGCGCCGGCGTCCGTTGCGGGGGCCGCGGCGGCGGGCTGCGAGGTACCAGCGAGCACTTCCTGCAGCCGGGTCTTGACCGCGTGTACCGCGTCCGGATCGGCGGCCTGTCCATGCTCGACCTCGCGCAGCAGCGCGCGCAGCACGTCCACCGAGCCGAGCATGGCGTCGATGCCGGCGCCTTCCACCGCGCGCTTGCCCGAGCGCAGCTCGTCGAGCAGGGTTTCCAGCACGTGGGTGACGCCGGCGATCACCTCGAAGCCGAAGGTCGCCGCGCCGCCCTTGATCGAATGCGCCGCGCGGAACACCGAGTTGATGACTTCCGGGTCGCGGTTGCCTTCTTCCAGCGAAAGCAGTCCGGCCTCCATCGCGTCCAGCCCTTCGCGGCTTTCCTCGAAGAAGGTGGCGTGGAAACGTTGCATGTCCATATTCATGGCGCGATCCGGAAGCGGACGGGAAGGGGAGGGCTCAGCCCAGGACCTTGTTGACGGTGGCGACGAGCTGCTCGGGGTTGAACGGCTTGACCAGCCAGCCGGTGGCGCCGGCGGCCTTGCCCTCGGACTTCTTGTCGGCGGCCGACTCGGTGGTCAGCATCAGCATCGGCGTGAACTTGTAGTCCGGCAGCTGGCGCAGCGCGCGGATCAGCGCGATGCCGTCCATGTTGGGCATGTTGACGTCGGTGACCACGGCGTTGAAGCGCGCGCCCTGCGCACGGCCGAGCGCGACCTGTCCGTCTTCGGCTTCTTCCACGGCAAAGCCGGCGGAGGTGAGGGCGAAGGACACCATCTGGCGCATCGACGCCGAATCGTCCACCACCAGGATGCGTGCGCTCATGCGGCGTTCTCCACGGTTTTCAGGTTGTCGTTGGACGCGGGCAGGTCGAGGACGTCGGAGACGCCCAGCAGCCGCGCCGCTTCTAGAAGGGTTTCGGTGCACGGTGCGATCCGGACCGCGCGCCCGGCTTCGCGCCGCGTCCGCACGAAGGCGCACAGCACCTGCACGCTGGCGGTATGGATACGGCGGACTTCGCCGGCATCCAGCACCAGTTCGCCGTCCTCGGCGAGCAGCGGAGCGAGCTTGAGTTTCAGATCGGAGCAGGTCTCGATGCCGAGATCCTCGCCGAGGGGGACTGTGCCCATGTTGGCTCCAAAAGGTGTTCCTGAGGCGTTAGCGGCATGCCGGCCGCGGACTTTAGCCGTGGCCTAGTGCAGCAGCCGCGAGGCGTCGAGCAGGATCACCGGCTGCCTGCCGGTGCGTGCCACGCCGCGGAACAGGTGGTTGGAGATGCGGCAGATGCGCGCGTTGTCGGGAGGCTCGATCTGCTGTTCGGCCAGGCTGGCGACGTCCTCCACCGCCGAGACGCGCAGTCCCAGCGATTCGCCGTCCTCCTCGAGCACCACGATCCGGGTCTGCAGGCCGGTCTCGATGGCTGCCGCACCCAGGTGCAGGCCGAGATCGATCACCGGCACCACCTGGCCGCGCAGGTTCATCACGCCCAGCATCGACGGCGCCGCGCCGCGCAACGGCAGCAAGGGCGCCGGCAGCACCACCTCCTGCACCTTCAGCAATTCCAGCGCGTAGGCCTGCTCGCCACAGCGCAGCCGCAGCCAGCGGCTGCTGTGGTCGGTGGCCAGGTGCGGCGACTGGGCGATCTCGTGCGGATGCGGGTCCAGCGCCTGCTGCCAGGCGGGTACCGGCGGCCGCGGCGTGGCCGGGGGCATTGCGCGGGAAGGTGGCGCGGAAGTCGGGCGCGGCGCGGCGGTGCCGGCGCCGATCGTCCCCGGTTGTGCGGCAGCCGGTGCGGGGGCCGGGCCGGCCGCGGGCGCGCTATGTCGCTCCGACGCGAGGGAAGGTGTCGTGTCCAAGGCGCGATCCGGGGTGGCGGGAGCCATCGGTGCCGAGGCAGCCACGGGAGCGCACGCACCCTGGGCGGCGTCGAGCAGCTCGCCCAGGTAGTCGTCGAGGATCGCGGCCGCGCTCATGCCGCCTGCTCCATCGGCATGTCGTTGGCCTGCAGCCATTCCAGCGCCCGGCGGTAGGCCGACAGTCCGCGTCCGGGGTATTCGCCGGGCACGCCGGGCACGGTGAGCGCCTGCACGTTGCAGATGCGCGTATCCACCGGGATCGCGTCTTCCCAGGTGCGCTCGCCGTAGCTGTCCTGCATCTGCTTGAGCGTGTCGTTGCCGGCGCGGGTGCGGCGGTCGTACAGCGTCGGCAGGATCGAGACCGGCAGCGGACGCCGCCGCGAGCGTTCGACCATGTCGGCGGTGCGCACCATGCCGGCCAGCCCGTGCAGGGCCAGCGGTTCGGTCTGGGTCGGGATGACCAGCCGGTCGGCTGCGGCCAGGGCATTGATCATCAGCAGGCCCAGGGTGGGCGGACAGTCGAGCAGGATGTGGTCGTGCCCGTCGCCGTGGCGGCCGAGCGCCTGCTGCAGCGCCAGCCCCAGCCCCGGCTGGTTGGCGCTGCGGCGCTCCAGCGTGGCCAGCGCGGTCTGCGCGCAGACGTAGGACAGGCCGGGAATCTCGCTGTCGCGCGCCAGCGTGGCCAGGTCCATCGGCGGTGCCGAGAACAGGTCCAGCACGCCCTGCGGCGGCGGATCCAGCGGCACGCCGAAGGCGCGGGTGAGCGAGGCATGCGGGTCCAGGTCGATCAGCAGCACGCGCTGGCCCTGCGCGGCCAGTGCGCGGCCGAGCGCCAGGGTGCTGGTGGTCTTGCCCACGCCGCCCTTCTGGTTGGCGACTGCCCAGATTCGCATTACTTCACTCCTTCTATGACGGCCGGCACCGGTGCTGCCACGGCGGTTGGCGCCGAGAGCGCCGGTGCCGGGGAGGGCGACGGCTGGCCTTCGGCGAGTTGCGGCGCCGGACCCGCCATCCCTGCATCGGCGAGGATGATCAGCACCACGCGGCGGTTGCTGTTGCGTCCGCTCGCAGTACTGTTGTCGGCACGCGGCCGGAATTCTCCATAGCCGATCATCGCCAGCCGCGACGGCTGCATCCCCTGGTCGGCGAACAGGTGGACCACGCTGGCGGCGCGGGCGGCCGACAATTCCCAGTTGGACGGGAACTGCGCGGTGGCGATCGGCTGGTCGTCGGTATAGCCCTCCACCCGCACCCCGTTGGGAACCTCGCGCAGCACGTCGGCCAGGGTCGAGAGCGTTGCCCGTGCCTGTGCATCCAGCGCCGCCGAGCCGGTGGCGAACAGGATGTCGCTGTTGATCTCCACTTCCAGCCACAGCTCGGAGCGCCGCACGGTGATCAGCTTCCTGTCGATCAGCGGCGCCAGCGCCTGGTCGAGCTGGCGGGCGATGCCGTCGAGCTGGCGCTGCGCGGCGTCCAGGCGGTCGCGCTGCTGCAGCGAGACCGGCATGCGCATCTGCGAGGCCATCGACGGCAGCAGGGTGGGATCGGGCATCGGCGAGGGCGCGGTGGGCCCGCTCTTGGCCCCGGACCGGATCGGCGAGGGGCGGTCCCAGTTGGAGCCCTGCAGCTGCTGGTTGCCGACCTGCACCGGGTTGATCGTGCGCGGCGCGCCGCCGAAGGCCGCGGTCAGCGCGTCCGCCAGCACGCGGTACTTGGCCTGGTTGAGGCTGGAGATGGCGTACATCACCACGAAGAACGCCAGCAGCAGCGTCATCAGGTCGGCATAGGGGATCGCCCAGGCCTCGTGGTTGGCATGTTCCTCGTGTCGTTTCCTGCGCGCCATGGTGCCGGCCTCAGTGCAGGAAGCCGGCCAGGCGCGACTCAATGTTGCGCGGATTTTCGCCCTGGGCGATGGCGATGAGTCCCTCGATGATCATCTCGCGCTCGCCGCTGCTGCCGTGGATCACCGTCTTGAGCTTGTTGGACATCGGCAGGAACAGCAGGTTGGCCGAGGCGATGCCGTAGATCGTGGCGGTGAAGGCGGCGGCGATGCCGTGGCCGAGCTTGCTCGGGTCGGCCAGGTTCTTCATCACCGCCATCAGGCCCAGCACCGCGCCGATGATGCCCAGCGTCGGCGCGTAGATGCCCATGCCCTCGAACACCTTGGCAGCGGCCAGGTCCTGCTGCTCCTGGTTCTCCAGCTCGATCTCCAGCATGCGCCGCATGGTTTCCGGCTCCACGCCGTCCACCAGCATCTGCAGGCCCTTGCGCAGGAACGGGTCGTCCTGCTGCTCGACCTGGTTCTCCAGGCCCAGCAGGCCCTGGCGGCGCGCGGTGTTGCTCCATTCCACGATCTGTTCGATCAGGGCCTCGCGGTTGCTCGCCGGTGGGCTGAACACCCACTTGGCGATCCTGAAGGCATGCGCGAACACCGCTGGCGAGGTGTGCAGCAGGATCGCGGCGATGGTGCCGAGGATGACGATGACGAACGCCGCCGGCGACCACAGCGATGACAGGCCGGCACCCTTGAGGATGCTTCCGCCGACCAGCGATCCGATGGCAAGGAGTATTCCGATGACACTGAGTCTATCCATGGAGCCGGTATCGGCTTCCATGCAGCGGACTTGAGCTGGCTGCCCGTCATTGCGGACTGGGTCACGGAAGCGTCGCGACCGCCAAAAGAAAAGCCCCGGCGGGCCGGGGCTTTCGGGAGTGCGGCGCGGAACGGGTCAGCGATCCGAGCGCGGATGCGCCTGGCTGTCCCTCTGCATCGCCAGGTACTCCTTGGACTGCTCGTCGAGCTTGTCGCCCAGCATCCTGCGTACCAGCACGAAGAACAGCGGGATGAACAGCACGCCGAGCACCGTGGCGAACAGCATGCCGCCGATCACGCCGGTACCGATTGAGTGGCGCGAGTTGGCGCCGGCGCCGGTGGAAATGGCCATCGGCAGCACGCCCAGGATGAAGGCGAACGAGGTCATCAGGATCGGGCGGAAGCGCAGGTGCGCCGCCTCGATCGTCGCCTCGCGCAGGGTCTTGCCCGCCGCACGCTGCTCCACCGCGAACTCCACGATCAGGATCGCGTTCTTGGCCGCCAGGCCGATCACCGTGATCAGGCCGATCTTGAAGTACAGGTCGTTGGGCAGGCCGCGCAGCAGCGAGAAGGCAACCGCGCCCAGCACGCCGATCGGCACCACCAGCAGCACGGAAACCGGAATCGACCAGCTCTCATACAGTGCGGCCAGGCACAGGAACACCACCACCAGTGACAGGACCAGCAGCAGGGTGGCTGCGTTGCCGGCCAGGATCTCCTGGTACGACATGCCGCTCCAGTCGTAGCCGAAGCCCTGCGGCAGGTCCTGGGCGACGATCTCCTCCATCGCCTGCATCGCCTGGCCCGAGCTGGTGCCCGGTGCCTGGCTGCCGACGATGTTGACCGCCGAGTAGCCGTTGTAGCGGTTCAGTGCCGGTGGCTCGTAGCCCCACTGCGCCTTGACCACGTTGCTGAGCGGAATCATCAGCGGCTGGCCGTTGGCATCGGTGGCGGTGCTGCTGGGCGTGTAGAAGCTGTTGAGCGACTCCGGACCGGTGCGGAACGGGGCGTCGGCACGCATGTTCACGCGCTTGATGCGGCCCTCGTAGAAGAAGTCGTTGACGTAGACGGGCGCCAGCATCAGCTGGATCGCGCTGTAGATGTCACCGACCGACAGCCCCATCGTCTGCGCCTGCACGCGGTCGACCTGCAACTGCAGCTGCGGCGCGTTCTCCAGCCCGTTCGGCCGCACCGCGGTGACCGCGTCGGGCCTCTGCGCGGCCTTGCCCAGCAGGATGTTGCGGGCCTGGGTAAGCGCCTCCTGGCCGGCGCCGCTGCGGTCCTGCAGCCACATGTCGAAGCCGCCGAACTGGCCCAGGCCCTGCACGGTAGGCAGGTTGACCACGAACACCTGCGCCTCCTTGATGCCGTAGAAGGCCCCGTTCATCTTCTGGATGAAGTCGGTCGCGGTGATCTTGCGCTCGTCCCAGTCCTTGAGCTTGATGAAGCCCATGCCCACGTTCTCGCCCGAGCCCACGAAGCTGAAGCCGGTGACCTGCATCAGCCCCTCGAACTCCGGCTGCTGCTGCAGGATCTCGCGCATCTGCGAGAACACCTGGGTGGTGCGGGTCTTGGTCGCGCCGGGCGGCAGCTGCACGATCGCCAGCGCGAAGCCCTGGTCCTCCTCGGGCAGGAAGCTGCCGGGCATGCGCATGAACAGGAAGCCACACAGGCCCACCAGCACCACAAACAGCACCACCCAGCGCGGCGAGCGCCTGAGGATGCCGCCGACCGCGGACACATAACGGTTGCTGAGCTTGTCGTAGTACTTGTTGAAGGTGCGATAGACCCAGTTGGGGTTCTCGTTGTGCGTGGGCTTGAGGAAGGCCGCGCACAGGGCAGGGGTGAAGCTGAGGGCCAGGAACGCCGAGAAGCCCATCGCCATGGCGATGGTGATGGCGAACTGCTTGTAGATCGCGCCGGCCGCGCCCGGCTGCAATGCGCTGGGGACGAACACCGCCGCCAGCACCACGGTGATGGCCACCACCGCACCGGTGATCTGCGTCATCGCCTTGTGCGTGGCCGGCTTGGGCAGCAGGTGCTCCTCGCTCATGATGCGTTCGACGTTCTCGATCACCACGATCGCGTCGTCGACCACGATACCGATCGCCAGCACCATCGCGAACAGCGTCAACTGGTTGATGGTGAAGCCGATCAGCCACATGCCCAGGAAGGTGCCCAGCAGCGCGACCGGGATCACCAGCGTGGGGATGAGGGTGGCGCGGAAGTTCTGCAGGAACACCAGCATCACCAGGAACACCAGCACCATGGCTTCGATCAGGGTGTGGACCACTTCCTTGATCGAGATGGTGACGAAGGTGGTGCTGTCGTAGGGCGTCATCCAGGTCACGCCCTGCGGGAAGCTGGGCTGCAGCTCGTCCATCTTGGCGCGCACGGCCTCGGCCACGCTCAGCGCGTTGGCGCCCGGCAGCAGCTGGATGGCGAATGCGCCGACCGGCTTGCCGTTGTACTGGGTATCGAAGCCGTAACCGCCCGGGCCGAACGCCACCCGCGCGACATCCTTCAGGCGCACGGTGGCGCCGTCGCTGTCGGTGCGCAGGATGATCTGCTCGAACTGTTCGGGCGAGGAGAAGCGTCCTTCGGCCGACACGGTGGCGGTGAAGGCCTGGCCATCGGGCGCGGGATCTGCACCCAGCGAACCGGCGGCGAACTGCACGTTCTGCGCCGAGATCGCGCTGTAGACCTGGCTGGCGGAGAGGTTGTAGCCCTGCAGCTTCTCCGGGTTCAGCCAGATGTTCATGGAGTACTCGGCACCGAACTGCTGGGTGCTGCCGACGCCGGGCACGCGCGAGATCTGCTCCAGCACGCGCGCGCCGACGATGTCGCCGAGCGCGTCGCGGTCGATCGCCGGGTTGTCCGACTGCAACGCCACCGCCATCAGGAAGCCGGCGTTGGCCTTGGCCACCACCACGCCCTGCTGGGTCACTTCCGAGGGCAGGCGTGGCGTGGCCAGCGAGACCTTGTTCTGCACCTGCACCTGGGCGATGTCCGGATCGGTACCGGTCTCGAAGGTCAGGGTGATCTGTGCACGGCCGTTGGAGGCGGACGAGGAGCTGAAGTACAGCAGGTGATCGATGCCGGTCAGCTGCTGCTCGATCACCTGGGTGACCGACTTTTCCGTGGTATCGGCGCTGGCGCCGGGGTAGGTCGCCGAGACGGTGACCTGCGGCGGGGCGATGTTGGGATAGGACTCCACGCCCAGGTTGAGGATCGCGATCACGCCGCTGAGCGAGATCAGGATCGCCACCACCCAGGCGAAGACCGGGTGGTCGATGAAGAATTTAGGCATGGCGGTCTTCCGTTACTGCTTCGCGGGCTGGGAGGCGGCGGCCGGCTTGGATGCACCCGGCGCGGTCGGTTGCCACGGTGTCGCCGTGGCCGGCGCACCTTCCTTCACTTTCTGCAGACCATCGACGATGACCTTGTCGCCGGCCTGCAAGCCGGAGGTGACCACCCAGTTGCCTTGCTGCTGGCCATCGGCAGTGACGTTCTTGCGCAGCACCTTGCCATCCTTGCCCACCACCATCGCGTAGGCGCCCATCGCGTCGCGGGCGATGCCTGCCTGCGGGATCAGGAATGCCGCAT
>JAFADB010000290.1 GCA_023425225.1 Pseudomonadota bacterium | reverse complement strand
GCGCCAGCGGCAGCGCGTAGACCGGCTCGCCGGCCTGCACCAGCAGCGTCGGCAGGATCGCCAGGGTCAGCGGCACGCGGATCAGGAAGCGGCTGCCGCGGCCGAGCTCGGACTGGATCTGGATCTGTCCGCTCAGCTCGCGGATGCGCGACTGCACCACGTCCATGCCGACGCCGCGGCCGGAGATGTCGGTGACCTCGGCCTTGGTGGAGAAGCCGGGCAGGAAGATCAGGTGCAGGCATTCCTCGGTGCTCAGCCGCGCGGCGGCCTCGGCATCGATCAGGCCCTTCTCGCGCGCCTTGACGCGCAGCCGCTCCGGGTCGATGCCGGCGCCGTCGTCGCGCACCTCGATGCTGACGTAGTCGCCTTCCTGCTGCGCCGACAGGCGCACGTGGCCGGTCCGCGGCTTGCCGGAGGCCTCGCGCAGGTCGGGCGTCTCCACGCCGTGGTCGATGGCGTTGCGCACCAGGTGCACCAGCGGGTCGGCCAGCGCTTCGACCAGGTTGCGGTCCAGCTCGGTCTCGGCGCCCACCAGCTCCAGGTCCACTTCCTTGTCCAGCGAGCGGGCGACGTCGCGCGCCAGCTTGGGGAAGCGCGAGAACACCTTGCCCACCGGCTGCATGCGCGTGCGCATCACCGCCGTCTGCAGGCGCGCGGTGGCGATGTCCAGCACGCTGACGGCGCGGTCCAGCTCCTCGTCGCGCAGGCGGGTGCGCAGGGTCTTGAGGCGGTTGCGCGAGAGCACCAGCTCGCCGATCAGGTTGACGATGGCATCCAGCCGCTTGGTGTCCACGCGAACGGTGTGTTCGGCCTCGGCCGCCGGCCGTGGTGCCGGCTTGTGCGCTGGAACAGCGGGCCTGGCCGGTGCCGCGACGGGCGGTGCGGCCGGTGTCGGTGCCGGTGCGGCGGGCGTGTGCGCGCCGGGGGCGGCGGTGCCGTGGATCTGGTCCAGCAGGGCCTCGAACTCGTCGTCGCTGATCTCGTCGCCGGCCTTGGCGGGCGCGGCGCCGGCCGGCTTGCCGTGCAGTTCGTCGAGCAGGGCCTCGAACTCGTCGTCGCTGATGAGGTCGCCGTCGCCGGTCGCGGGCGCCGGCTTGGCCGCCGCGGGCGGAGGCGCGGCCGGCGCGGCATGGTTGCCGAACTGGGCGATCAGGTCCGCCGGGGCGCCTTGCGGCTCCTCGCCGCCGGCGAAGGCGTCGAGCATGGCCTGCAGGTAGTCGAGTGAGCGCTGCGCGGCGTCGAAGTGATGCGGCTGCAGCTCGATCTGCCCGGAGCGCGCCTGTCCCAGGGTGTCCTCGGCGGCATGGCACAGCTCGACCATCGCGTGGATCGACAGGAAACCGGCGCCGCCCTTGAGGGTGTGGAAGCCGCGGAACACCGCGTTGAGCTGCTCGCCGTCGGTGGGCGCCTGCTCCAGCGACACCAGCTGCTCGCCGAGGCGGTCCAGGATCTCCTGGGCCTCGACGATGAAATCGGCGGCGATGTCGTCGGGTACGGCGCTCATGGTTTAGGGCCTGCCAGCGCTATTGGAATGGGCCGCATTGTCGTGTCCGGCCGCCAGGTGGTTGTGCGCGGCGCTGCGACAGGCTGGCCGCCTGTTCAAGCCGTGCGCGGCCGCCTGGCGGCCGGACACGGCAACCCGAAGGGCCGTGCTTGGGTGCGCGCGGTGCTGCGTCATCATTCGGTCGTTTATCGACATAAATTTCCTCATTCTTCCTTGCCCCACACGCACCCAAGCGCGGCGTGGCCCATTCCAATAGCGCTGGCAGGCCCTATAGTCCCAACCCGGAGAGCAGGGCGTCGGCGTCGTCCTGCGATACCGCGTGGCGGTCCAGTCCGGCCACAGCCGGGCCAGCCAGCTTGCCGTTGGGTTGCTCCTCCTTCGGCGGCAGGCCGAGCGCGCCGAAGCCCTCGTGCACGCGGCGCACGATGCCGACCACGCGGCGGATGATCTGCCCGGTCAGGTCCTGGTAGCTCTGGGTCAGGGCGATCTCGGTGAGGTTGTGGCGGATGCGTTCCAGCGCCTGTTCCTGCTCCACCGCCGGCAGCGCGCCTTCGCGCAGGCCGCCGACCAGTTCGCGGCACTGTTCGGCCAGGTCCAGGGTGCGGTGGGTGGCCTTCTCGGTCATCTCCACCACGTGGTCCAGGCGCGCGCAGGCGTCGTCCAGCTCGCCGGCCTCGGACGGTACCGTCGGCAGTTCGCCCAGCGCCTGGCCCAGTTCGCGCGCCAGCCGGCCCAGGCCGGCCATCATCGGTTGCGTGCGCAGCGCGGCCAGTGCGTCGATTTCCCGGCGCCAGCCGCTCTCGTCGCCGCTCTCCAGCGCCGCCAGCGCGTCCTGCAGGCGCTGCACCAGGGCCGATTTCCCGCTCGGGGTTCCGCTGGACATGGTCATCAGGCGCTCGCCGCCAGCCGCTCGAAGATCTTGCCCAGCTTCTCTTCCAGGGTCTGCGCGGTGAACGGCTTGATGATGTAGCCGTTGACCCCGTTCTGGGCCGCTTCGATGATCTGCTCGCGCTTGGCTTCGGCGGTGACCATCAGCACCGGCAGGGTCTTCAGCTTGGCGTCGGCACGGATCGCCTTGAGCAGCTCGATGCCGGTCATTACCGGCATGTTCCAGTCGGTGACCACGAAATCGAACGGCTGGCTCTGCAGCAGCGACAGCGCGGCATGCCCGTCCTCGGCTTCGGCGGTGTTGGTGAAGCCCAGATCGCCCAGCAGGTTCTTGACGATGCGACGCATGGTCGAGAAGTCGTCGACGATCAGGATGCGCATGTTCTTGTTCAAAAGATATTCCTCTTAGTGTTCCTCGAGCCCGGCGTCGGCCGACTCGAAAATCTTCAGCCGCCCACGCAGGCGCAGCATCGCCTGGCCGTGGATCTGGCAAACCCGCGAC
>JAFADB010000281.1 GCA_023425225.1 Pseudomonadota bacterium | reverse complement strand
TGGCTGGACACCTTCCGCAACGACATGCAGGCCGTGCTGCTGGCCGAGCTGGATGTCCGTTTCCAACCGATCGACGGGCTGCTCGCAGCGCTTCGCACCCACTAACCGGCGCCCCATGTCCAAGAAGAATCTCCTCAATCCCATCGTGTTCCTCGCCGGTCTCGCCGTCGTGTGCTGGATCGGCATCGGCTACGTCGGCTCGAATCCGCTGGGCGCCCTCGTCGCGCTGGTGATCGGCGCCTGCTACATCGCCGGCGGGCTGGAACTGCATCGCTACCGGCAGGCTACCGCCACGCTGGCCGCTGCGCTGGCCGAGCTGTCCACTCCGCCGCCCGGTCTGGCTGGCTGGCTCGAACGCCTGCACCCGAGCCTGCGCAATGCGGTGCGCCTGCGCGTCGAGGGCGAGCGCGCGGCCTTGCCGGCCCCGGTGCTGACGCCCTATCTGGTCGGTCTTCTCGTGCTGCTGGGCATGCTGGGCACGCTGCTGGGCATGATGGCCACGCTGCGGGGCACGGGCACGGCGCTGGGCAACGCGGCGGACCTGCAGGCCATCCGCGGTTCGATCGCCGCGCCGGTCGAGGGACTGGCGTTCGCCTTCGGCACCTCGATCGCCGGCGTGGCCAGCTCGGCGATGCTCGGTCTGCTATCCGCGCTGTGCCGGCGCGAGCGCCTGCAGGCGGTGCAACGGCTCGATACCGAGATCGCCACCACGCTGCATGGTTTCTCGCAGGCCTGGCAGCGCGAGGAATCGTTCAGGCTGCTGCAGCGGCAGACCGAGGCGATGCCGGCGCTGGTCGAACGGCTGCAGGCGATGATGGCGGCCCTCGAGCAGCAGAGCGTCGCCGTCGCCGAGCGGCAGGCGGCCAGCCAGGAAGCCTTCCATGCCCGGACCGAGGCTGTGTACACGCGGCTGGCCTCCTCCGTGGAGCAGTCGTTGAGCGCGGGAGTCGCCGAGAGCGCCCGCGCCGCCGGCGCGGCGCTGCAGCCGGTGGTGGAAGCCACCATGGCAGGCCTGGCCCGCGAGACCGCCAACCTGCACCAGACCGTCACCGGGGCCGTGCAGCGGCAGCTGGACGGCCTGTCGGCCGGCTTCGAAACCAGCACCACGACCGTGGCGGGCATCTGGAACGAGGCCCTGGCCGGGCAACGCCGGTCCAACGAGGCGCTGGTCCAGGACCTGGGTGCTTCGCTCGAACAGTTCGCCGCCACCTTCGAACAGCGCTCGAGCGGACTGCTGCAAGCCGTCTCGACCCGCCTGGATGCCTCGGCGGAAACCGTGGCGAGCACGTGGGACGGCGCACTGTCGCGGCAGCAGGCCGCCCAGGCCGACCTGGCGGCGCGTAACCAGCAGGCACTGGCCGCCGCGGCGGCGACCTTCGAAGAGCACGCCGCATCGCTGGTGCGTACCGTCCACGACGCGCATGCGCAGCTGCAGGCGGCGCTGGAATCGCGCGACCAGGCACGCCTGGCCGCCTGGAGCGACAGCTTCGCCGCCATGACATCCGAACTGGGCAGGCACTGGGAACAGGCCGGCGAACGGGCGGCGAGCCGGCAGCAGGCGATCTGCGACACGCTCGAGCGCACCGCCGGCGAGATTTCGGCACAGGCACAGGCACATGCCGGCGAGACGATCGCCGAGATCTCGCGCCTGGTGCAGGCCGCCTCGGAAGCGCCGCGGGCCGCGGCCGAAGTCGTCGCCGAACTGCGCCAGAAACTCTCCGACAGCATGGTCCGCGATACCGCCATGCTGGAAGAGCGCAGCCGCCTGCTGGCCACCCTGGAAACCCTGCTCGACGCGGTCAACCACGCTTCCACCGAGCAACGGGCCGCCGTCGATGCGCTGGTCACCACTTCGTCCGACCTGCTCGAACGCGTCGGCAACCGCTTCAGCGACCACATCGAGGCCGAGACCGGCAAGCTCGGCGACGTTGCCGCCCAGCTCACCGCCGGCGCGGTGGAAGTGGCCAGCCTGGGCGATGCCTTCGGCGCGGCCGTGCAGTCGTTCGGCGCGTCCAACGACGGGTTGATGGAACGCCTGCAGCAGATCGCCGAGGCGCTGGACAAGTCGCTGGCGCGCAGCGACGAGCAGCTGGCCTACTACGTGGCGCAGGCGCGGGAGGTGATCGACCTGAGCGTGCTGTCGCAGAGGCAGATCATCGAGGACATGCGCCAGCTCGCCGGCCAGCGCGCATCCGCCGGGGCCGGGACGGCATGAGCGACGGGATCGAGGTCGAGAACGAATCGGCGACTCCGATCTGGGCCGCCTTCGGCGACCTGATGGCGGTACTGCTGGGTACCTTCGTGCTGATCCTGGTCGGCGTGATCGCCGTGCAGCAGCAGCTCTCCAGCCGGCTGGACGAGGAGATCCGCCAGCGCCAGGCCGAGGCGCAGCGCCGGCTGACGCTGGAGCAGGCGCTGGCGGTGCCGCTGGCCGCGGGCCGGGTGACGCTGGTGGACGGGCGCATCGGCATCCGCGGCAGCGTGCTGTTCGCGCTGAACTCGGACCGGCTGCAGCCCGAAGGCCGCGAACTGCTGCAGAGCCTGGCCGGGCCGCTTGCGGACTACCTGGCCTCGCGCGACGAAATCCTGATGGTCAGCGGCTTCACCGACGACCGCCAGGTGCGCGAAGGCAACCGCCAGTTCGCCGACAACTGGGAACTGTCGGCCGAACGCGCGTTGACCGTGACCCGCGCGCTGATCGCCGACGGCGTGCCCGCCGCATCGGTGTTCGCCGCCGCGTTCGGTTCGCAGCAGCCGGTGGCGTCCAACGGCGACGAGGACGGGCGGGCGCGGAACCGGCGCGTGGAAATCGCCCCCATTCCGAAACCATCGTCGGCCGCGGCGGCAGCCCATGGGCAATAGCGCGGCCCGCGCCAGGGCCCGGCTCGATGCATGGCACAGGCAGCACGCAGGCGGCCTCGAGCCGATGCGCCTGCGCATCCTCAATGCCCTGGCCATGCGTGCGGACCGCCACGACGGCGAGGTGCGGCGCATCCTGGACGAGAAGCTGTCCGCACTGCTCGACGCCTGGGCACCCGGCCGCGGAAAGACGGAACCGTGCAGTGACAATGCCGGCGGTACGACGTCGCCGCCCGTACCTGCACGCGGCATGCTCGGCGAGCTGCTCGAACAGCTCGCCGGCCCCGCCGGCGCGCGCGAGGCGACAGCGGACGCCCCGGCAGCGGCACCGTCCTTTCCGGAACTGGCCGCACTCGACGAGTTCCGCCAGACCTGGTCGGCCCTGCGGACCGAGAGCCAGTTGCGGCAATCGCTGCAGCAGGCGCCGGTGGATGCCGGCCCGCTCAATT
>JAFADB010000228.1:0-7500 GCA_023425225.1 Pseudomonadota bacterium | reverse complement strand
CCGTTGTTCCCGCGTTTCTTCGCCCGCGGGTGCGGTGCCCGATTGCCCGCCGGCCGCGCGCGGGTCGTGCCGTGGATGCCGCCATTCGCCACCGGCGGTGCGGCGTGGGAAACGCGTCGATCGCTTGACGCCACGCTGGCGAAAGACCGGGTGGGGCGGGTGGTGTCCGGTTCCACGCCGCCTTGCCGTGGCCGCCGCAGCGGGGTTTTCCCACTACCCATGCGGCCATTGGCCGCCTACCCGAACGAGGTGAGCCTACCCGCCGCAGCCGGTACCGCCGGGGATCGTGGTTGCTATAGATGATTCCACGCGACGGAGATGCACGCGGTCGGCACCGGTCACCGGAGCGCACGAATCTCCCCCGCTGGATGGCATGCCTGCATCGCCAGCCACGGAGGAAGCGGTGGCCGATGCCGACATGGGGAAACACCGGTGCCATGCACCGTGGCTCTGGACGAGTCGAGTGGCAGGGGGAACTGCCGCCGCACGCGCAACACCTGTTCTCCGGTCCGTCCGCTCTGACAACGGGGTAGCCATGAGTTCCAGTTATTCGCGACGCACGTTCCTCCGGCATTCGCTGTATGCCGCCGGTGCGGCCGGTGTCGGCTTCGGTGCAGGGGGCGTGCCCGCCGCCTTCGCGCGGGCCGGCGTCGCGCCCGCCGCGGACACGGCGACGGAGGTGCCGATCGTCAATCTCGGGGCCAACACGCTGTCGATCGGACCGTCGCCGGCGTCGCTGGAGGCGATCGCCAGGATCGCGCCGATGAGCGGCGGCTACGGCGGCGCGGAATCGAGGGCGTTCGTGGAAACGCTGGCCGGCCAGTTGAACGTGCCGGCGGACCACATCGCCGTCTATCCCGGCTCGGGCACGCCGCTCGGCCTGGTGGTGACCACCTTCACCTCGCCGCAGCGCGCGCTGGTCACCGCGGACCCGACCTACGAGCAGGCCTGGCGCACCGCGCCCAGGGTCGGCGCGCAGGTCATCAAGACCGCGCAGCGCAGCGACTACTCGCACGACGTCGAGGCCATGTGCGCGGCCGATCCGCAGGCCGGCCTGCTCTACATCTGCAATCCGAACAATCCGACCGGGGCGATCACCTCGCGCCGGGACATCGAGTACGCGGTGGCGCACAAGCCGCCGGGCTGCGTGCTGGTGGTCGACGAGGCCTACATCCACTTCTCCGACAACGCGGCCAGCGCGGTCGACCTGGCGGTCGCGGCCGACGACGTCATCGTGCTGCGCACCTTCTCCAAGCTGTACGGCATGGCCGGCCTGCGCCTGGGCTATGCCGTCGGCCGCCCGGAAAACCTGAAGAAGATGAACGTCCAGGGCGGCGGCAGCATCGCGATGACGACGCTGGCGGCCGGTACCGCCGCGCTGCGCGATCCCGACCTGGTGCCGGCACGGCGCGCGCTGATCCGGCGCATGCGGGTCGAGACGGTGGCCTGGCTGCAGGCGCAGGGATACCCGTGTTCGAGTTCCGAATCCAACTGCTTCCTGGTCGACATCGGGCGCCCGGGACGCGAGTTCCAGGATGCCATGGCGACCCACGGCGTCATGGTCGGGCGCAGCTGGCCCGGCCATGAAACCCGCCCGCGGATCAGCGTGGGCACCGAAGCCGAAATGGAACGCTTCCGTGAGGCCTTCTCCGCGGTCATTGCCGGAAGGCTGGGGCCGTTGCCCGTGCCCGAACGGCCGCGGATGGCGTTGCACGAAGCGGCGGAAGACGCCGCACGGATGGCGTTTGCCTGTTGATGCGTGCCGTGCCGGGCACGTAGCGGAAAGCCCCCGGATCGTGGCTCCACGGCGGTCCGGGAGTGTCGAGTTCCACCTCCCCCTCCCTCCACCCTGGGAAACTGCGCATGAAAGATCTGTCCCGTCTCGAGAAGCACGTCGCCAAGTCCAAGCGAAGCCCGTTGTGTGATGCGATCGCCCTGTCCATTGCCATCGCCGGCTGCTTCGCCGGCACCGCCTATGCCCAGCCGGTTCCCGACAAGGACGAGGCCAAGACGCTCGACAACGTCATCGTCACCGGTACGCGCCGTACCGGCATGTCGGTGGACGACAGCCCGGCGCCGGTGCAGATCGTGACGGCCGAGGCGCTGCAGCAGTCCGGCGCGCCCGACCTGATGAACCAGCTCGCCTTCCAGGTGCCCAGCTTCAACGCCAGCCAGCAGGGCACCGACATGACCAGCGCGACGCTGGTGGCCAACATGCGCGCGTTGTCGCCCAACCACACGCTGATCCTGGTGAACGGCAAGCGCCGCCACTTCACCTCCAACGTCGCGGTGACCGGCAACTACGCCGGTGCAGCCTCCACCGACCTGAGCTTCATCCCGACCAGCGCGATCGCCAGCACCGAGGTGCTGACCGACGGCGCGGCGGCGCTGTACGGCTCGGATGCGATCGCCGGCGTGATCAACCTGATCACCAAGAAGGACGGCAGCGGCGGCAGCGTGTCGGCCGGCACCTCCGGTTACGACGATGGCGGCGGCTTCACCACCAACTACCAGGGCGACTTCGGCCTGGGCAGCGAGAACAGCTACTTCAATGTCGCCCTGGAGAGCGAGCGGCGCGAAACCATCAACCGACCCGGCGCGCCCTACGGTGCCGCCGCGTGCGTGGCCGACCGGCTCGCCGATCCGGTCAATGGTTGCCCGGCCACCGGCACCACGACCACGGCCAGCGGCTATCCCAGCTCCACCGGCAACGCCGCGCTGGGCCGCGACAACGAATACAACATGGTCTACAACAGCTGGTTCCCCAACAACAACCACCAGGGCGACTCGCCGGCCATCCAGCGCGACGTCGCGTTCCTGAGCGGTGGCTTCTTCCTCGACAACGGCGCCGAGGTGTACGCCACCGGCAGCTTCGGCAAGAAGAAGACCCAGAGCTGGCAGAGCTACCGCCGCCCGTCGCAGGACGGCGGCGTCGACCTCAACGGCGACGGCGACCGCACCGATCCGATCGGCGGGGTCGGTACGCGCAGCGGACAGCCGCTGACCGAGGCGGACGTCAACAAGTATCCCTACGGCTTCACCCCCTCCATCGACACCGACGAGAAGGACTGGGAGGTCGGCGTCGGCGTCACCGGCGATCTGGCCGGATGGGTCTACGACCTGTCCACCAATTACGGCAAGAACCAGATGGAGATCTACAACACCCACTCGATGAACTTCAGCCTGTGGAACGAGTACGGCGCCTCGCCGGACAGCTTCTACGTCGGCCGTTTCAGCGCTTCGCAGTGGGACATCGCGCTGGACGTGAGCCGCGACTTCGACTGGGGCATGGCGTCGCCGGCGACCGTGGCCGCCGGCCTGGAATACCGCAAGGACACCTACGGCATCGACCCGGGCGATGCGGCCTCGTACTACGGCGCCGGCTCGGCCGCGTTCCCCGGCTACAACCCGGCCGCGACCGGCGAGTGGGAGCGCAACAACAAGGCCGCCTTCGTCAATGTGATCATCAACCCGACCGATCGCTGGATCGTCGACGCCGCCGCGCGCTACGAGAAGTACAGCGACTTCGGCAGCAAGGCGGTGGGCAAGCTGACCACCCGCTTCGACTTCAGCGACGCCTTCGCCGTGCGCGGCACCGTCAGCACCGGCTTCCGCGCGCCGACGATGGGCGAGAACTACTACACCGCCATCCAGGTCGGCCCGACTGCCGCCACCGCCACGCTGCAGGCCGCCAACGTCGGCAGTGGCCTGCAGCCGGAGACCAGCAAGAACATCAGCCTGGGCCTGGTGTTCAAGCCGCTGCCCAACCTGACCACCACCCTGGACGCCTACCAGATCCGCATCGACGACCGCATCCGCCTGGGCAGCACCCTGCTGTACTCCACCAGCCAGAGCGTGGAAACGCTGTGCGGCCGCACCGCCGGCTGCGTGCCGAACTCGACCCTGCCCGATCCGGCCGACACCAACCGCGACGGCGTTCCGGACGATGCCTACAACCAGACCCTGGGCATGGCGCTGGTCGCCGGCGGCTTCATCTCCCAGTGGAACGACCCGACCGCCCCCGGCGGCAGCATGGACGCCACCGCGCGCGCCAACATCGGCCTGAACTTCTTCACCAACGCGATGGACACCAAGACCACCGGCGTGGACTGGGTGACCACCTACAACAGTGACTTCGACTGGGGCCGCATCGACTGGATCCTGGCGGCCAACTACAACAAGACCGAGGTCACCCGTGTCGGCAACGCGCCGGCCGACCTGGGCGGCATGGCACTGCTGACCGATGCCGACGTCGCCCTAGTCGAGAACAACAGCCCGAAGTACCGGGTCAACCTCGGCGCGACGATCCACTTCAGCGAGAAGCTCAGCCTCAACATCCGCGAGAACGTCTACGGCCCGCAGTACTCGCTGGGCAGCACCAGTGCCTATGCCGCGTATCCGCAGATCATGGACACGCTGGACCTGACGACCATCAACGGCGTCACCTACTACAAGCTGAAGATCGGCACGCTGTACACCACCAACGTCGAGCTGAGCTACCGGCCCAGCAAGAACCTGCGTTTCAGCGCCGGCGCCGACAACCTGTTCAACGAGTACCCCGACAAGACGCCGGCGGCCATCACCCAGTACAACATCGAGCGCTATGCCAGCACCGGCGCGCGCGACTACGTCCTGGGCAGCCCGCTCGGCTTCTTCGGCACGCGCTGGTTCGCCAAGGTGAGCTACGAGTGGTAAGTCCCGGGAAACCGGCCATGGCGGCGACGCGGATGTCCCGCGCCGCCGCCAGGCCGGGCCTGCAGTGCGCGCCGGCGTTTGTCGCCGGCGCCGCTGCGTTGCTGCGCGTCCTCCCTGTACCGGGTGCCGTCGGCGATCGGCCAGCGTGTTCGTGGCGATCGGGGGCGGCGCGCGGGCATCGGAAGATGCTTCCGGCCAACGTGGCGACATCGCTCCACGTCGCCGACCTGGCTGCCGGCCGGGGCGACCCGCCGGACGGATGAGCGCCTGCCGCGCGTTCCATGCAACGATGCGCTACCGGACGTGTCCGCGCGCTCGGACGTGCGGGTGACCGCGTCGGCCAGACCGGTGGCATGGGCGCAGATCGACGTCGTCGTCCTCCGCTGCTGATCCGGCACAACCCGAACCAAAGGAATCCAGATGCAACGTCGCAATTTCCTGCGCGCCGTCGGCGGCGCGGGTGTCGCCGCCCTGAGCGCCGGAGTCACCGGAAATGCCCTGGCGCAGGCCGTGCCCGCCGCCACGGCGCCCATCGGCCAGAAACCGAAGTTCATCGAGACCCCGCCGCTGGCGCGGGTGAAATCCTCGCCCGAGCGGGTGATCTCGGTGGATGTGTGCACCCGCCCGTTCCGCGCCCAGGGACCGCGTATCGAGGCGGAGAAGGCCGGGCGCAAGACCATCATCCACAGCTACGGACACGGCGGCAGCGGCTGGTCGCTGTCGTGGGGCACCGGCGAGCAGATCGCCGCGCTGGCGCTGGCCACCGGCGAGAAGGAGATCGGCGTCATCGGCTGCGGTGCGATAGGCCTGACCGCCGCCCGGGTGATGCAGAGGTACGGGCTGAAGGTGCACATCTACGCCAGGGAGTTCCCGCCGGTGGTGCGCTCCAGCTACGCCACCGGTGCGTGGACGCCCGCCTCGCGCATCGTCTCGGCGGACAATGCCACGCCGGAGTTCCAGGCCTGGTGGCAGAAGACCGCGCGCAGCTCGTTCCGCATGTACCAGAGCCTGCTCGGCCTGCCGGGCAACCCGATCGCCTGGCAGGACGTCTACCTGCTGTCCGACGAGCCGGCCGGCACGACGCACTGGGAAAGCCACGGCGAGCCGGATTACCCGGACCTGCAGATGGACCTGATCGAGGGCTTCCATGCCCGCCCGGTGCCGCTGGCGCCGGACCAGCACCCGTTCGCCGCCGCCTACGTGCGTCGCAGCCTGAACCTGGTGTTCGGCATCGGTGCGTACTCGAAGATGCTGCTGGACGATTTCATGCGCGCCGGCGGCGTCACCGAGCTGCGCGAGTTCGGCGGCATGGGCGACATCGGCAAGCTGCGGCAGAAGGTCATCGTCAATGCCACCGGCTATGGCGCGCGCGCCCTGCTCGGCGACGATTCCGTCATCCCCGTGCGCGGCCAGACCTGCCGCCTCGCGCCGCAGCCGGAGGTGAACTACAACCTGTACTACACCTCGCAGAACGTCAGCATGACCTCGCGCACCGACGGCCTGCTGGTGCAGAGCCAGGGGCCGCACGATTTCAACAACGACGACGCCCGGCCGGACTATGCCGAGATCCTGCGCAGCGTGGATGCGCTGGCCAAGGTGTTCGCCTGACCAAGTGCGTTCGTCGTCGGCACCCGTCCGGTCTTGCCGCGTGCGAGACCGGACTGCGCGGGAGCCACGGTCGATAGTTCGCAGGGCGGAGCTGATGCGTGAACGCGTGCCTCGGCATCCGGGTTCGCGAGAGGGACGGCCAATGGATTGCCTGGCTGTCCGGTTTCGGATCGGAGGTCGCCGGTTCCCCGCATTCGCGGGGACGGCGTGTCCGGTCATTCCGGACGCGGATCGAACAACTGCAGCAGGCAGCGGCCCGGTCGGCGTTCCATGCGGACATCGGTGACTGCCGGGGGAACATGCAGGGACGTTGCCGGAGAAGGAACATTGCCGTCGAAGCCAGAAGGGCGGACGCGCACCGCCATGGCGTCTGCGCGCACAAGGGTTTCGCCCGTTGCTGGATTACAGATGCAACTGTTGGCGCGCCGCGGATCGTGTGCTATCAATGCCGCCCATGAACGCAAACCGCGCCCGCTTCTACTTTTGGTATTACGGCTTTCCGATGCCGCTGGCGGAGGAAGGATTGCGTTCACCCTGAAGGAAACTTCAGCCGCATTCCCGAAAGCCGCCAGCGCACCTGGCGGCTTTTTTCGTAGCCGCCACTGCCTGGGGCACTCATCACGCATCCCCAAGGAGTCCACGACATGCCCCCGCACACCGACGACCTGCGCATCCGCAAGATCGAGCCGCTCACCCCGCCGGCGCAGCTGATCGCGCTGCTGCCCTGCGACGATGCCGCCTCGCGCACCGTGCACGAGGCGCGCCATGCGCTGCACTCGATCCTGCACGGGCGCGACGACCGCCTGGCGGTGGTGATCGGCCCGTGCTCGATCCACGACCCGGTCGCGGCGATGGAGTACGCCCAGCGCCTGCGCCCGCTGCGCGAGGAACTGGGCGACGCGCTGGAGATCGTCATGCGCGTGTATTTCGAGAAGCCACGCACCACGGTCGGCTGGAAGGGCCTGATCAACGATCCGGACCTGGACGGCAGCTTCGACATCAACAAGGGCCTGCGCCTGGCGCGCGGTCTGCTGCGCGACATCAACCTGCTGGGCCTGCCGGCGGGCGTTGAGTTCCTGGACATCATCTCGCCGCAGTACATCGCCGACCTGGTGGCCTGGGGCGCGATCGGCGCGCGCACCACCGAGAGCCAGGTGCACCGCGAGATGGCCTCCGGGCTGTCGTGCCCGGTGGGCT
>JAFADB010000212.1 GCA_023425225.1 Pseudomonadota bacterium | reverse complement strand
GCATGGCGTGGACGGCTACAATTGCGTTTTTCCAATCGAGCACCTCGACGCTCTTGTCATGAAATCCACCAAAGTCGCGAAGCCGGCCAAGGCTGCAGTCAAGAAAGTCTCTTCCAAGAACGATCCCCTCCCTGCAAGTTCCTCCCTCGAGTCCATCTGCGCCGCATTGCGCAAGCGCTATCCGGCCTCGCAGCAGCCGCAGGCACTGGCCTTCGCCGCCGAGTTCTACCGGCGCATGGAGGAGGACGAGTTCCCGCACCATCCCCCGGGTGAATGGGCGGCGATGGCGGCGGACATGCTCGAGTTCGTGCGCACCCGCAAGCCCGGCACGGCCAAGGTGCGCGTATTCAATCCGACCGCCAGGGCCAATGGCTGGGAATCGCCGCACACCGTGCTGCAGATCGTCAACGACGACATGCCGTTCCTGGTGGATTCGGTCAGCATGGTGCTGTCGGGCCTGGGGATCGGCGTGCAGGTGCTCGGCCATCCGGTGCTGCGCATCGCCCGCGACAAGGCCGGCAAGCTGACCGCCATCGACGAGGGCAAGTCCGAGTCGCTGATGTTGCTGGAGATCGACCGCCAGCCCGCCGAGGAGATCGCGCGGATCGAGACCTCGGTGCGCAAGGTGCTGGAGGACGTGCGCGTCATCGTCAAGGACTGGAGCGCGATGCGCGAGAAGATGCTGGCGCTGGCCGAGGACCTGGCCACCCGCCGCATGCCGGTGGACGATGCCTCGCGCCGTGAGGCGCAGGAGTTCCTGCGCTGGGCCGCGGCCGACCATTTCGCCCTGTTCGGCTATCGCGAGTACCGGGTGGAGAAGGACGGCCGGGTGGAGGTGCTGGCGCCGGTCGAGAAGAGCGGCCTGGGGCTGATGCGCAACCTGGACCGGCCCTCGGCGCGGCGTCCGGTGGACACGCTGGCCGCGCAGGGGCTGAGCCAGGGCGCCGGCCTGAGCGATGCGCTGATCCTCACCAAGACCAATGCCCGCTCGCACGTGCACCGCAGCGGCTACATGGACTACATCGGCGTGCTGGAATTCGACGCCAAGGGACGCATCGTCGGCGAGCAGCGCTTCCTGGGCATGTTCACCTCCAGCGCCTACAACCGCCGGCCGTGGGAGATCCCGCTGGTGCGCCAGCGCTACGACTACGTGATGAGCAAGTCCGGGCTGGCGCCGGCCAGCCACAGCGGCAAGACCCTGCGACACATCCTGGAGACGCTGCCGCGCGAGGAGCTGTTCCAGTCCAACGAGGAGGAGCTGTACCGCACCGCGATGGGCGTGCTGGGCCTGCAGGAGCGCGTGCGCAGCCGCCTGTTCCTGCGCCGCGACAAGTACAGCCGCTTCATCTCCGCGCTGGCCTACATCCCGCGCGACCGCTTCAACACCGACGTGCGCCTGCGCATCGAGTCGCTGCTGAAGGAGGCGCTGCATGGCGAATACATCGACTCCAGCGTGGTGCTGGGCGAATCGCCGCTGGCGCAGCTGCACC
Source organism: Pseudomonadota bacterium (assembly GCA_023425225.1). GTDB lineage: Bacteria > Pseudomonadota > Gammaproteobacteria > Xanthomonadales > Xanthomonadaceae > MMGLT7. The sequence goes on along the minus strand of JAFADB010000212.1, from coordinate 9,089 downwards.
TGATCGTCCGCCCCAAGGCCGGCGAGGTGCTGGAATTCGACACCACCGAGCTCGAGTCGCGCCTGGCGCACCTGCTGCGCAACTGGCAGGACGACCTGCGCGAGGCGCTGGTGGCCCGCCACGGCGAGCGCGACGGCCTGCGCATGGCGTCCGGCTTCGGCCGTGCGCTGCCGGCCGGCTACATCGAGGATGCCTCGATCGAGGCGGCCGCCAACGACGTGGAGAACCTGGCCGCGTTGACCGGTCCGGACGACCTGCGCCTGAGCCTGCAGGCGGTCCAGCGCGACGGCGTCGACGGATTGCGGCTGAAGCTGTACCGGCAGCTGGACGACATCCCGCTGTCCGACGCGATGCCGATGATGGAGAACATGGGGCTGCGGGTGATCGCCGAGCGCCCGTACCGGCTGCAGGCCGCGCAGGGTCCGGTGTACATCCAGGACTTCGAGGTCGAATCGGCGGCCGGCGCGATCGATGCCGCCAGCGTCGATGCCGCCTTCGGCGAGGCCTTCGCCCGCGTGTGGCATGGCGATGCCGAGAACGACGGCTTCAACCGGCTGGTGCTGGCCGCGGCGCTGCACTGGCGCCAGGTGGCCGTCCTGCGCGGCTACTGCAAGTACCTGCTGCAGACCGGGGTGCCGTTCTCGCAGGCCTACGTGGAGGCGACCTTCGTGCGCTATCCGCTGCTGGCGCGCCTGCTGGTGGAACTGTTCGAGGCCCGCTTCGACCCGGCCACCGGCAGCGAATCGCGCAAGCAGGTGGCCGATGGCCAGCAGCGCCTGCGCCTGCAGCTGGGCACCCTGGCCGCCGGCGACGAGGCCACGCTGAAGGCGCTGGAACCGGTGATCGCCGCGCGCGGTGCCGATCGCCAGGCCCAGATGGACGCCACCCGCGGCGCGCTGGTCAAGCTGCTCGACCGCGTTTCCAGCCTGGACGAGGACCGCATCCTGCGCAGCTTCATGGGCGCCATCGACGCGACCCTGCGCACCAGCTACTACCAGACCGGCAAGGACGGGCTGCCCGGCCACTGCATCGCCTTCAAGTTCGATTCGGCCAGGGTGCCGGATCTGCCCAAGCCGCGTCCGTACCGCGAGATCTTCGTCTACGGGCCGCGCGTGGAGGGCGTGCACCTGCGTTTCGGCGCGGTGGCGCGCGGCGGCCTGCGCTGGTCGGACCGGCGCGAGGACTTCCGTACCGAGGTGCTGGGCCTGGTCAAGGCGCAGATGGTCAAGAACACGGTGATCGTGCCGGTCGGCGCCAAGGGCGGCTTCTTCGTCAAGCGCCCGCCCGCCGGCGGCGACCGTGATGCCGTGCTGGCCGAGGGCATCGCCTGCTACAAGCTGTTCATCCAGGGCCTGCTGGACATCACCGACAACATCGTCGGCGGCAGGATCGTGCCGCCGCAGGATGTGGTGCGCCATGACCAGGACGATCCGTACCTGGTGGTGGCCGCCGACAAGGGCACGGCCACCTTCTCCGACATCGCCAACGGGCTGGCGCTGGACCACGGCTTCTGGCTGGGCGATGCGTTCGCTTCCGGCGGCTCGGTCGGCTACGACCACAAGGGCATGGGCATCACCGCACGCGGTGCCTGGGAGTCGGTCAAGCGCCACTTCCGCGCGCTCGGCCGCGACTGCCAGAACCAGGACTTCACCTGCATCGGCATCGGCGACATGTCCGGCGACGTGTTCGGCAACGGCATGCTGCTGTCCCGGCACACGCGCCTGCTGGCCGCGTTCGACCACCGCCACATCTTCCTCGACCCGGATCCGGATGCGGCCGCATCGTTCGCCGAGCGCGAGCGCCTGTTCAAGCTGCCGCGTTCGAGCTGGGCGGACTACGACGCCAAACTGATCAGCAAGGGCGGCGGCGTGTATCCGCGTACGCTCAAGTCCATCGAGATCAGCGCGCCGGTACGTGCGGCGCTGGGGCTGGGCGAGGAGGTCAAGCAGCTTTCGCCCAACGAGCTGATGAGCGCCATCCTGCGCGCGCCGGTGGACCTGTTCTGGAACGGCGGCATCGGCACCTACGTCAAGGCCTCCAGCGAAAGCCAGGCCGACGTCGGCGACCGCGCCAACAACGCGCTGCGCGTCAACGGCGACGAGCTGCGCTGCAAGGTGGTGGGCGAGGGCGGCAATCTGGGCCTGACCCAGCTCGGCCGCATCGAGGCCGCGCTGAACGGCGTGCTGCTCAACACCGACTTCATCGACAACTCGGCCGGCGTGGACACCTCCGACCACGAGGTCAACATCAAGATCCTGCTCAACGACGTGGTGCAGTCGGGCAAGCTGGGCTACGAGGCGCGCAACAAGCTGCTGGCATCGATGACCGACGAGGTCGCCGACCTGGTGTTGTGGGACAACTACCGGCAGAACCAGGCCATCAGCCTGATGGAGCGCATGAGCGTCAGGCGCCTGGGCTCCAAGCAGCATTTCATCCGCACCCTGGAGAAGCAGGGCCTGCTGGACCGGCAGATCGAGTACCTGCCGTCCGATGCCGAGATCTCCGCGCGCAAGGCACGCGGGCTGGGTCTGACCCGGCCGGAGCTGGCGGTGCTGCTGTCCTACTCCAAGCTGGTGGCCTTCCAGCAGCTGCTTGAATCGGACGTGCCCGAGGACCCGTACCTGTCCAAGGAGCTGCTGCGCTACTTCCCGCACCCGCTGCAGAAGAAGTACGCCGCGGCGATGGAGCGGCACCGTCTGAAGCGCGAGATCATCGCCACCGCGGTGACCAACGCCACCATCAACCGCATGGGCTCGACCTTCCTGATGCGCATGCAGGAGGACACCGGGCGCAGCATCGGCGAGGTCGCCAAGGCCTACACCATCAGCCGCGAGACGCTGGACGCGCGGGCGCTGTGGGCGCAGATCGACGCGCTCGACGGCCAGGTGCCCGAGAGCGTGCAGATCGACGCGCTGGAGGTGATCTGGAAGCTGCAGCGCTCGTTCGTGCGCTGGCTGCTGTTCCGTCCGGGCGCGATGCCGGGCATCACCACCGCGGTGGAGCGCTACCACGCCCCGTTCAACGAGATCCGCACCGCGTCCGGGGTGCTGTCCGACGCGCAGCGGCCGGCCTACGAGGCCCGGGTGCAGGAGTGGAAGGACAAGGGGCTGTCGCCCTCGCTGGCGCAGCAGCTGGCCGAACTGCGCTACCTCGGTCCGGCGTTCGACATCATCGAGCTGGCGCGCACGCGCAAGCTCAAGCCGGTAGAGGTGTCCAAGGTGCACTTCCGCCTGGGTGATGCGCTGCAGCTGCCGTGGCTGTTCGAGCAGATCGATGCGTTGCAGGTGGAGGGCCGCTGGCATGCCATCGCCCGCGGCGTGCTGCGCGACGAACTGTCCGCGCACCAGCGCACCCTGACCGGACAGGTGCTGTCGATGCCGGGTGCCACCGCCGAGGAAAAGGTGGCGCAGTGGATGGGCCGCGAGGACACCAGCCTGCGCTTCACCCTGGCGATGCTGCAGGACCTGGCGGCGCAGAAGACGCTCGATTACCCGACCGTGTCGGTCGCGGTGCAGCGTCTGGGACAACTGGCCGCGCACGGCGCCTGAGCGTCACGGTGACGCGGCATCCGCTGCCGCGGGTGCCGCGATCGCGGATGGCGGGTTATGCTCCGGGGGCAATCCCCGGAGCACTAGATGAGCGCAACACCCCGTATCGCCTTCCTGGCCAGCAGCATCGCCGCCGCACAACAGGCGCTGGAGCAGATGCGCCAGCGCTACGGGCACCACAGCCCCGAGGAGGCGGACGTGATCTGCCCGCTGGGCGGCGACGGCTTCATGCTGCAGACCCTGCATCGCTACGGCATGCTCGGCAAGCCGGTGTTCGGGATGAAGCTGGGCACGGTCGGTTTTCTGATGAACCAGTACCGCGAGGACGACCTGCCGCAGCGCCTGTCCCTGGCCGAGCCGGCCCACCTGCGCCCGCTGGAGATGCTGGCGCTGACCGAGTCGGGCACCACCACCGGCTCGCTGGCCTACAACGAGGTCTCGCTGCTGCGCCAGACCCGGCAGGCGGCGCACATCCGCATCGACCTCAACGGCCAGACCCGGGTGGACGAACTGATCTGCGATGGCGTGCTGGTATCCACGCCGGCCGGCAGCACCGCCTACAACTATTCGGCCTACGGTCCGATCCTGCCGTTGGGTTCGCACGTGCTGGCGCTCACGCCGATCGCGCCGTACCGGCCGCGGCGCTGGCGCGGGGCGATCGTCAAGGCCGATACCGAGTTCCGCATGCAGGTGCTCGATCCGTACAAGCGTCCGGTCAGCGTCACCGCCGACTCGCACGAGACCCGCGACGTGATCGAGGTGACCATCCGCGAATCGCGCGACCGCGAGGTGACCCTGCTGTTCGATCCCGAGCACAACCTCGAGGAGCGCATCATCAGCGAGCAGTTCACGGTGTGAGGCCGGCCGCGGCATGGCCCGGGCCGGTGCACCGGCGGGCATGCGTTTAGACTTGCCTGCCGCCGTCCCCCACCTGGTATCGCCATGTCCGACAACACGCCACGCCTGCTCACCGTTGCCGTGACCTCGCGCGCCCTGTTCGACCTGGAGGAGGGCCACGCGCTGTTCGAGCATGAGGGAGTCGATGCCTATGCCGACTACCAGCGCCAGCATGAGGACGACATCCTCGAGCCGGGCATCGCCTTCCCGGTGGTGCGCAAGCTGTTGGCGCTCAACCAGGGCGCGCCGGTCGATGCGCCGCGGGTGGAGGTGATCCTGCTCTCGCGCAACTCCGCCGACACCGGGCTGCGCATCTTCAATTCCATCGAGCACTACGGCCTGGGCATCGTCCGCGCCACCTTCACCTCGGGCGAGGCCACCTGGCCCTACGTCAAGCCGTTCGGTACCGACCTGTTCCTGTCGGCCAATCCGGAATCGGTGCGCCAGGCGCTGGCCAACGGCATCGCCGCCGCCACGCTGCTGCCGCCCCCGCCGGGCGAGCGCGCCGCGGCCGCGGCCGCCGCGGCGGGCGAGATCGAGCGCCCCGCGCTGTCCACCCAGCTGCGCATCGCCTTCGACGGCGACGCGGTGATCTTCGGCGACGAGAGCGAGCGCATCTCGCGCGAGCAGGGCGTGGAGGCGTTCGGCCGCCACGAGCGCGAACGCGCCCGCGAGCCGCTCAGCGGTGGTCCGTTCCGCAACTTCCTCGCCGCGCTGCACCAGCTGCAGGCCGCGTTCCCGGCCGGCGAGCAGTCGCCGATCCGCACCGCGCTGGTGACCGCGCGCTCGGCGCCGGCGCACGAGCGGGTGATCCGCACCCTGCGCGACTGGGGCGTGCGCCTGGACGAGGCGCTGTTCCTGGGTGGGCGCCACAAGGGTCCGTTCCTGGAGGTGTTCGGCGCGGACATCTTCTTCGACGACTCCCAGCACAACATCGACAGCGCCCGCCAGCACGTCGCCGCCGGCCACGTGCCGCACGGCGTGGCCAATGACCCGCCCAAGGCATGAGCGGGGCGATCGGTGGCAGGCACCCCGGCAGCGGCGGGGCGCGGTCCGGTGACGGCGCGGGCTCCGGCGGGCGGCCGTACGTCGTCCGCGGCTGGCGCCATACCACGCTGCAGTTCGAGGGCGCGGTCACCCAGAGCCGGATGCTGACCTGGTGGCCGGACCTGCTGCAGGTCGGCTACACCCGCACCATGCTCGCCGGCCTGCTGTTCGATCCGCGCCCGGCGTGCATCGGCATCATCGGGCTGGGCGGTGGATCGCAGGCCAAGTTCTGCCATCGCCACCTGCCGCATTCGCGCATCGAGGCGGTGGAAAGCGACGCCGGCGTGCTGGCGTTGCGGCGCGAGTTCCGCATCCCCGACGACGATGCGCGGCTGGGCATCGAGCGGGCCGACGGCGCCCGCTGGATCGGCCAGCGCCGGGACCGTTACGGCCTGCTGCTGGTCGACGCCTACGATGTGCAGGGCATCCCGCCGGCCCTGTCCACCCAGGCGTTCTACGACGCCTGCCGCGCGGCGATGACGGATCGCGGCGTGATGGCGGTCAACCTCTACGATACCGATACCCGCCGCCACCTGGCGCGGATGCGGTGGGCGTTCGACGGCCGCCTGCTGGTGCTGGAAGAGCCGCGGATGAGCAACAAGGTGGCCTTCGCCTGGAACGGCGAACGGCCCGGCCCGGACTGGCGCGGCGTGCTCGCCCGCCTGCCATGGCGGGCGCGCTGGCAGCTCGCCTGCGGCTTCTCGCGGCTGGCCGCGGCGCTGCAGCGCCGCTGAGCGCCGTTCCACTCCGGCGTCCCCGTTTCGCGCACTGCCGTTCTAGGAAGGGCAAGGCCGGATCTTGTAACCGGCGATGAAGCAGCAAGGCTTCTGCCGGGAAAATCGACCACATCGTTCCCGTGCGGGCGCGTTGCTGCCCGGAGAACACGCCGGACAACTGTAGCCATCCGGCGTGGCGCATTCACGCGCGCAAGATTCGAATCGTCGTCCCCGCGAAGGCGGGGACCCAGTGCCTGTGCCTTTGAAGGTAAGGTCGCGGGGAGATTCCGCAGCTGCCTGGTTTCGCTGTGAAAGTCGCTGGGTCCCCGCTTTCGCGGGGACGACGAGTGCGTTGATGCCGATCCCAAGCTCCTCCACTCCCACGGTCCAGACGACGCCCGGTCGTCCCGAATCCGAGCCCCGGGCTGGCAATGGCGCTCCCGCGTCCTCATGTTGTGACCAGCCCGTCTTGCGGAAGTCCCGATGATCCCCTTGTCCATCCTCGATCTGGCCCCGGTCTGCGAAGGCAGCACCCCGTCCGCCGCCTTCGCCAACATGCTCGACCTGGCCCGCCATGCCGAGCGCTGGGGCTATCACCGCTACTGGCTGGCCGAGCACCACAACATGCCCGGGATCGCCAGCGCGGCGACCGCGGTCCTGATCGGCCACGTCGCCGGCGGCACCCGCACGATCCGGGTCGGGGCAGGGGGCATCATGCTGCCCAACCATTCGCCGCTGCAGGTGGCCGAGCAGTTCGGCACGCTGGCGTCGCTGTACCCGGACCGGATCGACCTCGGCCTGGGCCGCGCCCCGGGCACCGACCAGCCCACCGCGCGGGCGCTGCGCCGCTACTTCGATGCCGCCGAACAGTTCCCGCAGGACGTGACCGAACTGCTGCACTACTTCCAGCCGGCGCAGCCGGGGCAGGCGGTACAGGCAGTGCCCGGTGCAGGGATACAGGTGCCGGTGTGGCTGCTCGGCTCCAGCCTGTTCAGCGCCAGGCTGGCGGCGGCGCTGGGCCTGCCGTTCGCCTTCGCCTCGCACTTCGCCCCGGACGCGATGGACCAGGCGCTGGAGCTCTATCGCCGCGACTTCCGGCCCTCGCAGTACCGGCAGGCGCCCTACGCGATGCTGGCGCTTAACGTGGTCGGTGCGGATTCGGTGGAGGAGGCGCGGCGCCTGTTCACCAGCCAGCAGCAGAGCTTCGTCAACCTGCGTCGCGGCCGGCCCGGCCGCATCCCGCCGCCGATCGACGACATCGAGGCGTTCTGGCAGCCGCACGAGAAGAGCGGGGTCGAACGTGCGCTGGCCTGCTCGGTGCTGGGCGACCGTTCCGGGCTTGCCCGCGGCATGGCGGCGTTCTGCGAGCGCCACCGGCCGGACGAGCTGATGCTCACCGCCAACATCCACGACCATGCCGCGCGGCTGAAATCCTTCGGGATCGCCGCCCAGGCCTGGCATGAGGTGGAGGGGTAGGGCGCGCGGTTCACGCGCCCTTTCGCGCGCCTGCGCTGTGATGGATGCCCGATCACAGTGGAGCCAGGCATGCAGGACCGTCGCGAGAACATCAGGCAACTGGGCGAACTGATCAAGGGCATCGACGTGGCCATGTTCACCACCGTGGACGCGCAGGGCCGGCTGGTCAGCCGGCCGCTGGGGACGCAGGAGGTGGAGTTCGACGGCGACCTGTGGTTCGCCACCGAGGCCGACAGCCCGAAGGTGGACGAGATCCTGGCCGATCCGCGGGTCAACGTGTCCTATTCATCGCCGTCGAAGAACACCTACGTCTCCATCGCCGGACGCGCCCACCTGGTCAACGACCGTGCCAGGATCGAAAAGTACTGGTCCCCGGCGATGGCCTTGTTCTTTCCCGAGGGCAAGGACGACCCGAACCTGCGCCTGATCAGGGTGAGCGCCGAGTCGGCCGAGTACTGGAATGGCCCGGGCACGCTGCTGGGCAAGGCGCTGTACTTCGTCATGACGGCGGTCACCGACGATCCCGGCAACCTGTCCGACAACCAGGTGATCGATCTCAAGCGCGGGCGCTGAGGCGGGCCGGCGCGACCATGCCGCGCTTCAGCGCAGCCACAGCAGCAACCGGTGCATCAGCTCCAGCAGCTCGCTGGACGCCAGCGCGCAGACCACCACGCTGGTGATGCCGGCGATCCAGCACACCGCCATCAGACCGCCGTCGCGCTCGAGCAGCGCCAGCGCGAATAGCAGCAGGATGCCGCCGAACAGGTAGTTGGTGAACGGGATCGGCAACGACAGCAGGATGCCCAGCAACAGGAGCAGGATGCCGCTGAACACGTGCGCGGGCAGCGGTTCCAGCAGCGCGCTCCAGCGCGGCTTGAGCATTCGGTCCAGCCGGCGCAGCAGCGGGGCCACCTTGCCGATGAAGCGGGTCATCGTCGCGCGCCGCGGGCCGCGGTTGCCGATGAAGGCCGGCAGCCACGGCTTGCGCAGGCCGATCATCATCTGCAGCCCGATCAGGATCACCAGCGGCCCGCTGATCGCCCCGCCCACGCCGGGGATGGGAATGAAGGCCGGCAGGATCGCCACGAACAGGAACACCCCGAAGCCGCTTTCCTTCAGGTCCGCCAGGATCAGCCGCAGCCGCAGGACCTGCGCCGGCGCGCCCAAGGTGAAGGTCTCCAGCAGCGTGCGTATGCCTTCGTTGCGGTAACTCGGCCGGTCCCCGTCACCAGGCGTATCACCCGGTGATGTCATCGGTCTGGTCTTCCGGCAGCTTGCTCAGCAGCAGCTTGTCGATGCGCGCCCCGTCCAGGTCCACCACCTCGATGCGCCAGCCGGCCCAGTCGAAGTACTCCCCGGCGTGCGGGATGCGGCCGAAGTAGTAGATGCACAGGCCGGCCAGGGT
>JAFADB010000202.1 GCA_023425225.1 Pseudomonadota bacterium | reverse complement strand
GCGGACGACAAGGCCGTGGGCGGCTCGCCGCCGCTACCGTCGAACACGCGCAGCTCGAGCGTCTGCACGCCGCCCGGGCCGTCGACGGTGGCCGCGCGCGGCTCCAGCGCCAGCAGCCGCCAGCCGCCCACGTTGTCGCCATCGAGCCGCAGCCGGAGCGACTGGCCCTGCTCGGTGGTCAGCGTCGCCATCTTCAGCTGCGGGGTGATCAGCACGCCGGTCAGGCGCAGTGCCGAGGCCGGCGCCTCGGCCTCGTTGCCGCCGAGGAAAAACGGATGTGGGCGACGATCCTCGGCCATCAGCGGGCGCGCGGCGATCTCGGCATAGCGGGTCGGATCCTGCAGGCGCTCGCGTGCCGGCGGCGGCAGTGCCGGCAGCCGCTGCACCAGCGCCGGGTCGTCCGGCAACGGCTCGATGCGTCCGCCGAGCCCGGCCAGGGTCATGATCCACACCAGCAGCGCCCAGACGGCGATGCCGCCCAGCCACCAGGTGCGCAGGCCGATGGCGTCAATCCGCATCGGCTGCTCCCGCCGGGTCGGCCACCACGCCTGGACGCAGGTAGCCGGCCAGTTCGAACGCCACGTCCAGGCCGTTGCCGCTCTCGCCGGGCGAGAGCTGGAAGCGCTGCGCCAGCACGTTGAGGTTGTCCACGAACAGCCGCGGCGAGCCGCTCTCCAGCGTGTACAGCACCTGCGCCAGTTCCGGCGTGCCGCAGCGCATGCGCACCTGCACCGCGACCCGCACGAAGCGCTCGCGGGTGTCCGGCGCCAGCGGTGAGCGGTTGCTGATCGCGCAGCTGCGGTTGCCCGGGCTGGCCTGGCCCACCGCCGCCTCCAGCCGCTGCACCAGCCCGGCCGAGGCCAGTTCGACCGAGGGCTCGGGCAGGAAGCCGGGGCGCTCGGCCAGCGCGGCCTGCGCCTGCTGCAACCGCTGCGCCACCTGCGGCGCCTGCTGCAGCTGCGTGCGCACGCGCAGCTCGCGCTCGCGCTGGGTCTGGATCTGCGCGTCCACCGCGCGCAGCGGCACGGTGAACCACGGGTGCACCAGCAGCAGGTAGGCCAGCGCCAGCAGCGCCAGCAGCAGGCCCAGCGCCAGCCAGCGGTCGCGCTCAGGGCTTGCCGGTGCCATTGGTGGCCTCCTGCGTGTCCGCCACCGGGGCGTTGGCCAGTTGCGCGGCCAGGGTGAAGCGTTCGCCGCGGCTAGCGCTGTCACCCTGCAGCACCCCGGTCAGCGACGGCGTGTGCCACAGCGGCGAGCCTTCCAGCTTGCCGACCAGCGAGGAGGCCTCGCGGCTCAGGCCGATCAGCTGCAATTGGTCGCCCTCGATGGCGAACTTCTCCAGGTAGCTGCCGTCGGGCAGGCGCCGGCTCAGTTCGTCCCACACCTCGGTGGCGGTCGGGCGGGCGGCACGCCGGCGCTCGAAGAACGCCGCGCCTTCCACCATGTCCACCAGCTGCTGACGCTGCGCGGCCACGCCGCGCGCGCGCTGGGCGCTGGCATCGACCTGCGCGCGCAGCGACTCGGCCGCCTGGCGGCGGTTGTCCAGCAGTTGCCGGCCGGAAAGCACCAAGGCCAGCAGCGCCAGCGCCGCCAGGGCCCATTGCCAGCGCCGCAACGGACTGCCGCGATGCTGGCGCCGTGCCGGCGGCAGCAGGTTCACGCCCAGCGGCGCGTCGATTGCGGCCACGTCGATGCCGGCCAGCGTGCCCGCCCAGCCGTCGATCGATGCCAGAAGCTGCTCCACCGCGCGATGCGGCGCCACCACCAGCTCGACCTCGAGCTGGCCGTCGTCGCGGCGCTCCAGCACGCGCACGTCGAAATCCACCTGGTCGGCGGCGAACGGCGTCTGCCGGTCGATCTCGAACCGCACCACGTCGCGCAGGCGCTCGCCGGCGGCGGCCGGCAGGCGCAACGGGCGCCGCAGCACCGCCGTCTGCGGCAGCAGCCACGCGCGCGGCAGGGCCGACAGGCGCGGCCCGAGCAGCGGCTCGAGGTCGGCGGGCGATTGCGGCCACGGCAGCTGCGCGATCTTGTCCATGCGCCCGTCCAGCTGGCGCGCCACATGCAGCGTGTCGCCATCGCGCCACAGCAGCAGCCGCGCTGGGGCCAGGCCCAGCTGCGCGCGCCAGCGCGGCGGCAGCCAGGCCAGCAGCGAACGCCGCCACCAGGACAGCAGTCCTTCCGCGCCCGGAGCCAGGCGGACGCCGACGCGGCCCAGGTTTTCGCGCCAACCGCTCATCTTCGCGACATTCCCTCCTCCCAACGCAACACGGTGTAGGCCGAACCGGGCAGCGGCGACGGCCCCAGCCGCACCACCGCCCGCAACACCGCTTCCCTTCCCCGCTCCAGGCGCGCGCGGCTCTCGATACTATAGGTGCCGCCCGCCGGTTCGACGATGGCGGCGGCCGCATCGGGTGATCCGGTTCCCGTTTCCGCCTCGCGCCGGGCGACGATGTCGGCCGCGTCCAGGCCCAGCGCGGTGAGCACCGGTGCCGGCGCGAACGCCGCCTGCGGTCGCGAGCGGCCGCTGAACAGGGTCACGTTGGGCAGCAGCTGGTGGTACAGCCCGGCATCCATGCCGAGCACGCGCTGTAGTTCGGCCACGCTTTCGAACGGCGCGTCCTTGGCGCCGTAGGGCAACCCGGCCGCGGCGTAGTCGCGATCCTCGGCGCCGCCGACCGGCTGGCCCAGGTCGTCGGCGTCGCGCCAGTCGACGATCGCCCCGGCCAGGCGTTCGGCACGCCCGGGCTCGGCACCGAGCGCGCGCATCAGCGCCGCCAGCAGCGCGGCGTCGGCCAGGTTCAGGTCGACCTTGCCGCTCTCGGCGACGATGCGCACGTCCACCTGCGAGCCGTCGAACTGCCAGCGGTAGCGGCGGCCGTCGGGCCGCCAGCCCGGCTGCAGCGGCGTGCCGGCCAGCCGCGACAGCGCGTACTCCAGCCCGGCGCGGGCATGTTCCTGCGCCTGCGCGCCCTCGCCGAGCACGCGCCCCTGCAGCGACTCCACCCGCGCGGTGAGCGCGAACGCGCCGACCAGCGCGGCCAGCAGCGCGATCAGCCACAGCACCAGCACCAGCGCCGCGCCGCGCGCCTTCATCGGTACGCCCGCATGGGCACGGCCCCGCATGCGCATGCCGGCACGAGCACGTCTCATGGCCGCGCTCCCACGTTGCCGCCCTGCGGCAGCGCCACGCGCAGTTCCGGCCAATTGTCGCCATCGGCCGCGCGGACCGTCACCGACACCAGCATCGGCAACATGCCCTGGTCCTCCCAGCGATCCACCCACGGCCCCAGCTCGCCGCTGCGTGGGTCCAGGCCGCGATAACGCAAGCGCACCTCGCGCAGCCCGTCGGCCAGCGTCTCCGCAGGCACCGGCCGGCTCTCCTCGATGGCCTGCCCGGCCTGCAGCATCGTCAGCTGCAGTTGCAGCCGCTGCCGCCCGGCCTCGCCCGCCAGCGTCAGCTCGTGCACGTAGGGACCGCCGCGTCCGAGGTAGTCGGGCACGTCGGCGACGAAGCGCATGCGCTCCGGCTCGCCGACGAATCGCTGCACCTGCAACGTGGCCGGGTCGGTGGTGATGGCCAGCGGCAGCGCACCGGCCAGGCGCTGGCGCAGGAAGCCCTCGACCGCACGGATGCGCTCGCCGCGCTCGGCCATCGCCTCGCCGCGGCTGCTCACCGCCATCGCCGAACGCACCGTGGCGAACGCCAGCGCCAGGCCGCCGGCCAGCAGCACCGTGGCCAGCAGCACCTCGATCAGGGTGAAGCCGGCATGCCGGCGCGGACCGGACCGGTTCACCGCTGCGCCTCGGCGGCCGCCAGCCGCAGCGTGCGCCAGTGCAGGCGCTGCGCGGCGCCTTCGCCCCACTGCACCACCAGGTCCAGCTGCAGCAGCTGGGCGGCGGCGGGCGTCATCGCGTCGCGCGCGCGGTGCGGATCGGCATATGGAGTCACCTGCAGGCTCCAGCGGTAGCGGCCGTCCTCGAACTCGCCGCTGCTGCGCCGGGGCTGCAGCGGCGCCTCGATGCCGAGGCCGGCCAGCAGCGATTGCGCGTGCAGCGTCGCGCGGCTGATCTCGTCGGCCGCGCGCACCTGCCGCGCCGCGCCGGACAGCGAGCCCAGCAACAAGGTCAGCGCCAGCGCCAGCAGCGCGAAGGCGACGATCACCTCGATCAGCGTGTAGCCGCGCTGGCGCTTCATGGCGCCGCCACCGGACCGGAGCGGACCTCGCCGGTCATCCACGCCACGTCGATGCGCCACACCGCCTGGCGTACCTGCAGTTCGATGCGGCCACCGCTGGAGGCGCCGTCCTCGAAGAACTGCACCGCGCCCTCGCCCTCGCGCGGCTGCACCTGGCGTGCGCCGGTGAAACGGATCTCCAGCGCCTTGGGAATCTCGCCATGGCGCCCGCCGGCGCCCTGCCAGCGATGCGCGCGCGGGTCGACGACGAAGCGCTGCGGCTGGCCGCTGGCCAGCGCCTGGGTGCGGGCGAAACGCAGCTCGGCGGCGATCTGCTTGCCGGCCGAGCGCAGCCGCAGCCCGTCGACGCCGCCGCTCATCGCCGCCGCGGCCAGCACCCCGGCCAGCGCGATCAGCGCCACCACCAGCAGCATCTCCAGCAGCGAAACGCCGCGCGCGCGTGCGCGTGCGCTGGGGCGCGGCCAGGGACGGGGCTGCCTCATCGCCGCGGCCGGTCACTCGTAGCGGATGTCGGCGTCGTAGCTGCTGCCGCCGGGCTGGCCGTCCTTGCCCAGGCTGATCAGCTCGAACGGCTGGCCGTCGCCGGGCACGCGGTACTCGATCGGGTGGCCCCACGGATCGTTGAGTTCGGCCGGCTTGGCGTACGGCCCCAGCCAGCCGCTGCTGCCGCCCGGCTGGGTGACCAGGTCGTCGAGCTTGGACGGCAGCTTGCCGGTGTCGAGCTGGTAGTTCTCGACCTTGCCGGCCAGCGTCTGGATCTGCGACTTGGCCAGGTTGGCCTTGCCGCGGTCGGCGCCGCCGAGCACGCGGCTGCCGACCAGGGTCAGCACCGCGCCGATCAGCACGATGACGATGATGATCTCCAGCAGGCTCATGCCGGACTGGCGCGCGGGCGACGGGGAGCGGGTCAGGGAACGCGGGTTGGTCATTGCATGTTTCCTCTTCGGGTTGCGTTGCTGCCGGGGTTGCCGGACTCGTCTGCTTCTCGTCGCCATCCGTGGCGTCACATCACCGGCCCCGGAACGTCCGGCCCGGCCATCCCTGGCGGGGCGTTCGCCCAAACGCATCGGCTCACCCAATGGCATTGGTCAGGTCGTACAACGGCACCAGCACCGCCACGATCACCAGGCCGACGACCGAGGCCAGCACCAGGGTGATCGCCGGCACCATCGCCGCCAGCAGCCGGTCGATGGCCTGCGCGGTCTCCTGCTCGAAGGTGTCGGCGGTCTTGAGCAGCATGGTGTCCAGCGCGCCGGATTCCTCGCCGACCTGGATCATCTGCAGCGCCAGCCGCGGGAAGCGCTTGCCGCGCGCCAGCGACGCCGACAGGCCGTGGCCGTCGCGCACCTCTTCGGCGGCCCGGCCGACGTCGCCGCTCAGCGCCAGGTTGCCGAGCACGTTGCGGGCGATGCCCAGCGCCGCCAGCAGCGGTACGCCGTTGCGCAGCAGGGTGCCGAGCGTACGGCTCAGCCGCGCGGTCTCCAGCCGCGCCACCAGCGCACCGACGAAGCGCCGACGCAGCAGCCAAGCATCGAAACCGGCGCGGAACGCCGGGTCGCGGCGCTTGCGCTCGATCCACACCAGCGCCAGCGCCGGCACCGCCAGCAGCACGAACCACCAGTCGCGCACGAACAGGCCCAGCATCAGCACCCCGCGGGTGAACCAGGGCAGCTGCACGTCCAGGCTCTTGTACATCTGCGCGAACTGCGGCACCACGTAGCCGAGCAGGAACAGCAGCGCCAGCCCGACCACCACCAGCAGGATCGCCGGGTAGATCAGCGCGTTGACCACCCGCCCCTTCAGTTCGCGGCTGCGCTCCAGGTACTCGGCCAGGCGCTTGAGCGTGTCGTGCAGGCTGCCGCCGGCCTCGCCGGCGCGGACCATGTTCACGTACAGCCTGGAGAACACGCCGGACTGGCGCTCCAGGGCTGCGGACAGCGGCGCGCCGCCGCGCACCGCGTCGCGGATGTCGGCGATGGTGCGGCGCGACCGGTCGTCCTCCGGCAGTTCGAGCAGGATCGACAGGGCGCGGTCCAGCGGCTGGCCGGCGCCGAGCAGCGTGGCCAGCTGCTGGGTGAACTGCACCAGCGCGGCGCCATCGAACGGCTTGCGCCGCAGCAACGCGCGCAACGAGGCGCCGCCGCCCTCGCTGGCCAGCCTGGCCTCGACCGGCAGGTGCCCCTGCTCCTGCAGGCGCTGCGCCACCTCGGCGTCGCTGGCGGCCTCGATCTGGCCTTCCAGCATCTCGCCGTGGGCGTCGATGGCTTTGTAGCGGTACAGGGGCATCAGAACTTGGACTCGGAACTCGAAGGACATCGAACACCGTCGTCCCTGCGCAGGCGGGGACCCAGCGACTTGCGCGCAAAAGCATGAAGGCACTGGATCCCCGCCTGCGCGGGGACGACGGTTGAAACGTAGCCGCTGGCGGCTACCCCACTATCTCCGGCCACAAATTGCGCCAATACGGATTGCGTTCTTCGATCAGGCGAATCTTCCATGCCCGCTTCCAGTGCTTGATCCGCTTCTCGCGGACGATCGCCGCCTCCATGGTCGGATGCAGCTCGTACCAGACCAGCGACAGAACCCCGTAGCGTTGTGTGAATCCAGGCGCCACATGCTGTCGATGCTGCCAGACGCGGGCGACGAGATTCGAGGTGACGCCCACATACAGCGTTCCGTTGCGTTTGCTGGCGATAAGGTAGGTCGCCGGTTGTTTTCCCATGCATCGCATTCCCTTGCGAAATTCCAAGGCGCCGGGTCCCCGCCTGCGCGGAGAAGACGGTCAAGTCGCGGTCTTCCGTCGTCCCCGCGCAGGCGGGGACCCAGCGCC